>CAYUKO010000005.1:0-52439 GCA_964445375.1 uncultured Roseburia sp. | reverse complement strand
TGGTAAGGGTGTATTAATCTGTAACACCTTAGAGGAAGCAAAAGAGGGCGTAAAATCTATTATGCTCGATAAGCAGTTTGGTACAGCAGGAAATCGTATGGTTATTGAGGAATTCATGACTGGACGTGAAGTATCTGTATTATCATACGTAGATGGTAAGACCATTAAGACAATGACTTCTGCACAGGATCATAAGAGAGCAAAGGACGGAGATCAAGGACTTAATACCGGAGGTATGGGAACATTTTCTCCAAGTCCATTCTATACAGAAGAAGTAGATGAGTTCTGCAAGAAGTATATCTATCAGGCAACTGTTGATGCTATGGCAGCAGAAGGCAGAGAATTCAAGGGAATTATCTTCTTTGGTCTGATGCTTACTCCAAAGGGACCAAAGGTATTGGAATACAACGCAAGATTTGGTGATCCTGAGGCACAGGTTGTTCTTCCACGTATGAAGAATGATATTATTGAAGTAATGGAAGCTTGTATCGATGGAAAGCTTGATGAAGTAGATCTGCAGTTTGAAGATAATGCAGCAGTTTGTGTTGTATTGGCATCTGACGGATATCCTGTAAAGTATGATAAGGGATTAGAAATCAGAGGACTTGAGAATTTTGAAGGTAAAGATGGTTATTATTGTTTCCATGCAGGAACCAAGTTGGAAAATGGCAAGCTCGTAACCAATGGTGGACGTGTTCTTGGCATTACAGCTAAAGGTGCAGACCTTAAGGAAGCAAGAGCAAATGCATATGCAGCAACTGAATGGATTGACTTTGATAATAAGTATATGCGTCATGATATCGGAAAAGCGATAGACGAGGCTTAATGAAATAGTATAGAAGAAAGCATTCAGGGGAAACATAGGAGAAAGCGAATGAATATTTATAGACACAACAGTAAGGCAGAAAAGACTATGTGTGTTAGAAGTGGGAAGGTTCAAAGAACATGGATTCACGCACTTGCAGTAATGCTTTTCTGCATGGTTTTAAGCATTGGAACGGTTGTCTTTGCTGACGAAGTTCCGGCAACTGTCATTGTGGCAGGTGCAAAGATTAGAGCAACAGCAGATACTTCCAGTGAAGCATTAGCTGGTGTAAAGAGTGGAGACACATTATCTATTTGTGGACAGACAACAGGTGCCGATGGAAATATCTGGTATCAGGTATATGTAAATGCGGATACAAAGGGATTTATTCGTTCTGACTTAGTACAGAAGAATTCAGATGGAAGTATTTCCACAGTTGCTAATGAGAATACGAATAAATCAACAACGGATTCAGCAGCAGCTACAACAACTACTACGACGGTAGATACCTCAGAAACGCAGGTAACAGCAGTTGAACAGAAGACAGGTACGGTAGTAACCAATAACGTCAGAATTAGAAAAGGTGCTTCTACACAGCATGAGGTAGTGGCAACTGCAAATAAGGGAATGGTTCTTACGGTAACTGGTGAGGCAGCAGGCTCAGACGGAAAGAAGTGGTATCAGGTATCTTTTTCTTATAACAATAAAGAGATTACTGGATTTATCCGTGCAGATTTGGTGACTTTTGATAGTGTTTCACCGGATACAGCTGTTTCAGAAATTACAGGAACAGAGGAAGTTCCGGAAGAAACGACAACAGAGGCTGTAACAGAGGAAGCAGCAGAACCTGTGACAGAAGAGCAGCCGCAGGAGCAGGAACCCGAAGATGAGAATGCCAATATGATTCTGATGAATGTAGAGGAAGATGTGTATGTGCTTCCAGAATTCAATGAGATTATATTAAAGTGGCAGGATCAGGATATTAAAGCATTTAAAAATGGTCAGTTCTATCTGTTCTATGCACAGAAACAGAATGGTGAAACAGGCTGGTTTATGTATGATTCCGAGAATGGTGTATATCAGAGATATGTATATGATACAGCTGACGCAACCATTCCAAAGGAAAGCAGTTTTTCAGGAAGTCCATTTCTGTTGATTATTCTTGTTATTGTGATTGTTATTCTCATTGCAGTAATTGGATTGATGTTCATAAAGCTTAGAGAATACACATCCGATTATTATGATGATGAGTATGACGATGATGAAGAGAATGAGTCTGAAGAGGACGAAGAAGATGACGAGAATTATGAGGATGAGGAAGAGGAGCTTGAGGAAGAAGAGCCAATTCAGCAGCCGGTAAGACGTCCGGAAAGACCTCAGCAACCAAGACGTCAGCCACAACAGGGCAATGGTCAGCAGCCAAGACGCCAGCCACAGCAGGGTAATGGTCAGCAACCAAGACGTCAGCCACAGCAGGAGAGTGGTGAGCAGCCAGTAAGACGCCAGCCACAGCAGGGCAATGGTCAGCAGCCAAGACGTCAGCCACAGCAGGAGAACGGTCAGCCAGTAAGACGCCAGCCACAACAGGGCAAAGGCCAGCCACAAAGACGTCAGCCAGGCGAACCACAGCCAAAGCGCCCAACGCAGCAGCAGAATCGTCCAAATAAAGGAAATCAGAATCAGCAGTTGCAGAATGGTCGTAGAGCTAAGAATTTCTTAGATGACGATGATGATATGGAATTTATTGATATTTAAAGAAGTTTTATAAGATGCCAAAGAGGAGCATTATCAGTGAAAATGATAACGCTCCTCTTTCATTTATTTATAAACAATTTACTTGTATAGCACATATCAGTGTGCTACAATTTATATAACAGCCCGAAAAGATGTAGGAAAGGCACGGTTATAAAATGTTTATAGAGATTGATTTTAATAGTGATGAGGCATTGTATCTACAGCTAAGGAATCAGATTATAATCGGAATTGCTACGTCTCAGTATCAGGAAGGAGACACACTTCCTTCCGTGAGACAGCTTGCAGATACCATAGGAATTAATATGCATACAGTAAATAAGGCTTATTCTGTGTTAAAGCAGGAAGGCTTTGTTAAAGTTGACCGTAGAAGGGGTGCAGTAATCGCCATCGATATTGATAAACTGCAGGCGATGGAGGAGCTGAAAAGGGATTTGCAGGTATTGCTTGCCAAGAGTAGATGTAAGAAGATATCAAGGGAAGAGGTACATGCGTTAATCGATGAGATTTATCAAAATTATGATGATAACGGAGGCATGGAGTGATGCAATTTACAGATAAAGCAAAAACTGCGTTGCATTTAGCGTCAAAAGCTGCAAAGGATCTGCATCAGAATTATGTAGGCAGTGAGCATTTGCTTGTAGGTCTGGCAAAGGAGAGAACCGGTGTAGCGGCTAAGGTTCTTTTAGAGAATGGCGTGGATGAGATTCAACTTAACAGTATGATTAAGGATTTGATTGCGCCAGAGGGGAATCTGCTTGTTGACGAGAGAGATGGATATTCACCAAGAGCAACTAAGATCTTAGAGGAAAGTCATAGAATTGCAGAAAAGTATCATAGTGCAATGACTGGAACAGAGCATATTTTACTAGCTTTGATTCGTGAAGGTGAAAACGTAGGTTTAAGATTATTAAATACTATTGGAATCAATATTCAGAAGTTGTATATGGATACGTTGATTGCTATGGGGGAGGATGTGTCCCAGCATAAGGATGATCTTACCAAGAATCGTAATAAAAAGAAAAAAGATGGTGCAACAACTACTTTGAATCAGTACAGTAGGGATTTGACAGCATTAGCCAGAGAAGGAAAGCTTGATCCGGTTGTAGGAAGAGAAACAGAGATTATGCGTGTGGTACAGATCCTTTCCAGAAGGACTAAGAATAATCCTTGTCTGATAGGTGAGCCTGGCGTAGGAAAGACTGCAATTGCAGAAGGTCTGGCACTTCGTATCGTGAATGGAGAAGTACCGGATACGGTGAAGAATAAGCGAGTAGTTACTTTGGATTTATCCGGTATGGTAGCGGGTTCTAAATATCGTGGTGAGTTTGAAGAAAGAATTAAGAAGGTAATCAGGGAAGTCATTGATGCTGGTAATATCTATCTGTTTCTTGATGAGATTCATACTCTGATTGGTGCCGGTGGTGCTGAAGGTGCGATTGATGCTTCCAATATTTTGAAGCCATCCTTATCAAGAGGAGAGATTCAGCTCATTGGTGCAACTACGATTTCAGAATACCGTAAATATATCGAGAAGGATGCTGCACTGGAAAGACGTTTCCAGCCAGTTACCGTGGAAGAACCATCACAGGAAGAAGCAATTGGCATTTTAAAGGGAATTGCTTATAAGTATGAAGAGCATCATAAGGTTACGATTACAGAGGAAGCAATCGAGGCAGCCGTAAAGTTGTCAGAGCGATATATTAATGATAGAAATCTGCCGGATAAGGCAATTGATTTGATTGATGAAGCATCAGCAGCAATTCGTCTTAAAAATATGAATGTGCCTGAGAGTCTGAAAGAGATGTCAGATGAGATTAAGAAAATGGAGCTTCAGATTGAACGTTCTATTCGAATGGAGGCATTTACACAGGCAGCAGAGATTCGCCAGAATCAGGAAGCGTTGATTAAGAAATACGAGAAATCAGTAAACAAGTATGAGAAGAATCAGGCTGAGAAGAATCTTGTTGTAACGGAGAATGATATCGCAGATGTTGTATCAAACTGGACGAAGATTCCGGTGCAGAAACTTGCACAGAAGGAAAGTGAAAGATTACTTAAGCTGGAATCCATTTTACACAAGCGCGTGATTGGGCAGGAGGAAGCAGTCAGTGCAGTTGCAAGAGCAATGAAGCGTGGCCGTGTAGGCTTACAGGATCCGAACAGACCAATTGGTTCTTTCCTTTTCCTGGGACCAACAGGTGTTGGTAAGACAGAGCTTTCCAAGGCATTGGCAGAGGCTATGTTTGGCTCAGAAAATGCGTTGATTCGTGTTGATATGTCTGAATATATGGAGTCGCATTCTGTTTCTAAGATGATTGGCTCACCGCCAGGATATGTTGGATTCGAGGAAGGCGGTCAGTTAAGTGAAAAGGTAAGACGCAATCCTTATTCAGTAGTACTGTTTGATGAGATTGAAAAGGCACATCCGGATGTATTTAATATGCTGCTGCAGGTATTGGATGATGGGCATATTACAGATTCCAAGGGGCGTAAGGTAAGCTTTAAGAATACGGTTCTTATCATGACATCCAATGCAGGAGCACAGAGAATTATCGATCCAAAGAATCTTGGCTTTGCTTCCAAGAAGGATGAGACAGCAGATTATAATAAAATGAGATCCAATGTTATGGAGGAAGTAAAGAGATTATTCAAGCCGGAATTCATTAACCGAATTGATGAAATTATGGTATTCCATCCATTAACAGATAAGGATATGAAGCAGATTATTACTTTATTATCCAAGAATCTGTGTGACAGATGCCGTACACAGATGGAGATAGAATTGACCTTTACCAATTCTTTGAAAGAGTATCTTGTACGTAAGCATTCTGATTTGAAGATGGGTGCAAGACCGCTGAAGCGTGCAGTACAGAATGTCGTTGAGGATGAGCTTGCAACAGCCATTCTGGAAGGAAGAGTAAAACGAGGAGATACCGTTCAGGCAGGCATTAAAAATGAAAAAGTAACATTTACCGTAAAGTGAGAAAAATGATGTTAAAATTTTAAATTTTTCCTGTAGAAAAAGTCGAAATTTTAGTATATACTTGAGATAATCTCATTAATAATGAGAGAATACTTGTAAATGATTACAAAAACAATTTCATATGGATTATTACAATAGAGTTAAGTTTTAGGAGGACGAAAGAAATGGCAGTAGTTGAAGAATTACTACGCTCCGAGAGCAATGGAAGCATCAGCTTTGGAAACCATCAGTTAGCGCAGAAGGCTAAGAAGGAAGATTACGAGCATGAAGGAGATATGTACAAAGTTAAGACCTTCAATGCAATGACAAAGCTGGAAAAGAACGGATTATTCTTATATGAATCTGTTCCTGGAACTTCTGTTCTGAATTTTGCTGAGAATGCAGAAGGAATTTCATTTACAGTGGAAGGAGAACAGGACGCACAGATAACCATCGGTCTTGAAGATGACTCCGAATATGAAGTAATTGTTGCCGGTGAAAGCATTGGTACAATGAAAACCAACCTTTCCGGAAAGTTGAACTTAAGTGTAGAGCTTGAAGGTGTTGGCGAAGTTTCTGTAAAGCTGGTTAAACAAGCATAGTAAATATAAGAATGCAAGTAAAGAATGCCTTCTCGTAAAGAGAAGGCATTTATTCGTTTATGAAATATGATAATAAAGGAGAAAGAGGAATACATGGCAAAAGGAAAAGTAACAACGGTATTCTACTGTCAGGAATGTGGGTATGAGTCTTCAAAATGGATGGGGCAGTGTCCAGGGTGTAAGCAATGGAATACTTTGGTGGAAGAGAAGGTAAGCGTTACTGGAAGTGGAATGGGTGGAAGCGCCAAGACACTTGCACACAAGGATGCACCAAAACCGGTAGAAATTAGTTCTATTTCCATGGAGGAAAGCGAGCGATTATCCACGAATATCAAAGAACTTGACCGGGTTCTTGGAGGGGGAATTATTCAAGGTTCCTTGACTTTGGTAGGAGGAGATCCGGGAATCGGTAAGTCCACACTTTTGCTACAGGTATGCAGAAATCTGTCAAATACCGAACATAAAGTATTATATATATCCGGTGAGGAATCGTTAAAACAGATTAAGCTTCGTGCGAATCGAATTGGAGATTTTAAGGATCATATGCTTCTTCTCTGTGAGACAAATCTTAGCTTAATTGAGGAAGCAATCAAGCGTGCAACACCGGAAGTAGTAATCATTGATTCCATACAGACCATGTATCAGGAAGAGGTAGGTTCTGCACCAGGCAGCGTTTCTCAGGTAAGAGAGGCAACCAACGTATTTATGCAGCTGGCAAAGGGACTGGGAATATCTATTTTCATCGTTGGGCATGTTACAAAGGAAGGAACCGTAGCAGGACCAAGAGTATTGGAACATATGGTAGATACGGTGCTGTACTTTGAGGGTGACAGACATGCGTCTTATCGAATCCTTCGAGGTGTAAAGAATCGATTTGGTTCCACGAATGAAATTGGTGTGTTTGAAATGCGAAAAGAAGGATTGGTGGAGGTTGCAAATCCTTCGGAATTCATGCTGAATGGCAAGCCGGTAGGAGCAAGCGGTTCTGTTGTGGTATGCTCAATAGAAGGAACACGACCAATTTTGATAGAGATTCAAGCGCTTGTTTGCAGGACTAATTTTGGAATTCCAAGGCGTCAGACAACTGGAACTGATTTTAATCGAGTAAATCTGTTAATGGCAGTATTGGAAAAGAGAGCAGGAATGCAGATTGGTGACTGCGATGCTTATGTGAATATTGCAGGTGGAATCAAGATTAACGAACCGGCACTTGACTTAGGAATTATTCTGGCAATTGTTTCAAGTTATAAGAATCGACCGATTGATGAAAAGACCATCTGCTTTGGAGAAGTTGGCTTAAGTGGTGAAGTCAGAGCAGTCAGCCAGGTGGAACAGCGCGTATTGGAAGCTAAGAAATTAGGTTATGAAACTATCGTTTTACCTAAGGTTTCCATGGAAGGATTAGAACCGATAGAAGGGATTCGGATGATAGGTATATCAGGAATTGGAGAAGCAATAGATTTAATATAGCAGGTGTTTTTTAGAAAATAAGGTGTTATTGTATACATTATACATGAATAGGTTTTGCAGGAAATGAAGAAAGTGAGGGATTAATCATGCAGGAAATGAAAGAATTATTGCAATTTATAGATAATAGTTTGACCAGCTATCATGCAGTGCGTGAAGTCGAAAATCAACTAAAAATGGCTGGTTTTGAGCAATTAAGTGAGAAAAAGCTATGGAATCTGGAAAGCGGAAAGGCATATTATGTGGTTCGAAATGATTCCTCTTTAATGGCATTTCGCGTCCCTGATTGTGATATGACAGAGGTAAAGGGATCTCATATATATGCTGCACATACAGATTCACCTGCATTTAAAGTAAAGGAAAATCCTGAGATAGAAAAGGAAGGTGCTTATGTTGTTCTGAATACAGAGAAGTATGGTGGAATGATATTATCTACTTGGATGGACAGACCATTAACCATTGCAGGAAGAGTATGTGTTGCAAAAGAGGGGGAGATTGTTTCCTATCCGGTAAAACTCGCAGACAATATTTGTATGATACCGAATCTTGCCATTCACATGAACCGTGATATGAATAACGGTGTTGCATTAAATCCTCAAGTTGATATGCTGCCTTTATGGTCTATGAAGCAGGGCGAAAAAGGATATCAATCAATAAAGGCAATGGTAGCAGAAGTATTGAGTAAGGAATTGGAGGAGACTCTGGAAGAGAAGGATATTCTTGCAGGTGATCTTTTTGTAGAAAATTGTGAGAAAGCGGTTCTTGCAGGTGCGGAGCAGGAATTTATCATGGCACCAAGATATGATGATTTAGGTTGTGTGTACGGAGGTTTACAAGGTCTTTTGCAGGCAGAATCTAAGGAATATATCAATATTCTTGCTATCTTTGACAATGAAGAGGTTGGCAGTCTGACACGCCAGGGCGCAGATTCTACATTCTTAAGAGATACGCTGGATAATATTGCAGCAGGCTTGGAGATAACGTCAGCTCTTTTAAGAACCTGGATTGCAGGAAGCTTTTTATTAAGTGCGGATAATGCGCATGCATGTCATCCAAATCAGGCGGGAAAGGCAGATCCGACGAATAAGCCATTCTTGAATAAAGGAATTGTAATCAAATATCATGGAAGCCAGAAGTATGCGACAGATGCGTATTCTTCGGCTTATGTGAAGCTTTTGTGTGAGAAATGTAATGTGCCCGTGCAGACCTATGCAAATCGATCCGATATTGCAGGCGGTTCTACACTGGGAAATCTGGCAATGGCACAAGTGTCTATGCCGGCAGCTGATATTGGTCTGCCACAGTTGGCTATGCATTCAGCATATGAAACAGCTGGTGTGAAGGACATGGAATATTTGATTCAGCTTACAAAAGAATTCTTTTCTTAAATATTAATAATGTGTTCAAGTGAAAAACATAGTACTAATTGACTGAATTGTCTGACGTTGCACGCGAATAAGTACAAAAAATGGGTTGATTTTTAAAAGTACGCTGATATAATAGGTTCTTGTACTTGAAAATGTTACTACTTTGTTAAGCGATGATTTCAAAATTGTTTAATTCATGCATTTATTTTGTAGGAATTAGTATAAAGTAGGCGTCAATGAAGCAGAGGCTTTTAGCCACCGAGCGTGACAAACACAATCGGTAGACGGAGGTAAATAGTAATATGTTTAAAAGAATCGTGGGTACTGTAGCAGTGATGAGTGTTACGTTCACTACACTTGGTATGGGATACCCGCAGGAAAATGAAACCCGAACAGAGGAAATCGCGAATGTACTGGATACAACGCATGCTACAGAGTCACTTATTGAAGGAATCCATGTGACTCAGAGTCAAGTGGCAGCAGTACAGGCGCAAGGGGAAAAAAACGTTGTAGCAATAGCAGATACGCAGGCGCAGATGTATGACACTGCGAACCCGTTAGTAGCAAGTGTTGTGGAAGCAGGTAAACGCAAAACAACCTTGACGGAAGAAGAATTGTTGCTTATGCAAAAGGTAGTGTCTGCCGAATCAAGAGGGGAAAGTCCAGAAGCACAGTATACCGTTGCTTGTGTAATTCTGAACAGAATGGAGTCTTCTATCTTTCCAGACTCTTTAGAAGAGGTCGTTAGACAGAGTGGCCAGTTCACTTGTGTTGGTAATGGAGTCATCAACAATGTCCCAATTACTGAGAGCGTGGAACAGGCAGTTGCAAAAGCTTTGGATAATAACACCGTGGACGAGAATGTATTATGGTTCAGAAGTGAGCATTATCATTCTTTTCACAATCAGGCATTCCGGATTGGAGAATTATATTTTTCAGCGGCTTAGCCAGGAGAAAATCACCAGCATTGATAGTCATTGCTGGTGATTTTTGTGTAATAGAAATTCCTATCAAATCAAAGTTTATTCGCATGCGGAAGCCGTGGAAAATCCAGACAAGTAAAAGTATGGTCATAGATTTCATTGCTTTTTACTGGAGAAGTAGACATAAATTGACTGATTTACAATTATTAAATAGCAAATAATCAGTCAATTATTGACGATAGTATATGTTCTTGTTATAATAACTTATATATGTCCGGAAAGAAAGGATGGGAAGAAAATGAGTATTTTTAATGATGATAGAGCTACTTTGAACGAAGCTGCTATGGCACTTGATGAAGCGATTACACAGAGTGGAATGGATAATGCAGTGAAAAAGGCATTTGAAGAAGGAATGGAATTGGATGAAATCATGTATGTGCTTTTCTCCCATACAGAGCGTACAGTAAGAAGATACATTGTACAAGATCAGCTTAAGAAGGCGGCAAATAAGGATAAGGCATAAACGACCAAGATCATGAAGTGGTTATGGTAATTTATAGAGGGCGTTTTGACAACACTTTGTTTGCTAATAATTCGTGAAAAAGAAATTGCAATTTTATAAAAATAATGCTTGCATTTTGATAAAGGGTATGATATTATAATCTTCGTCAGCGAGAGCTGAGTTACATAATATAGACTCTAGGGGCATAGTTCAGCGGTAGAACAGCGGTCTCCAAAACCGTCAACGTGGGTTCGATTCCTACTGCCCCTGCTAAAATGAAAGACCTATTTTAAAGGCAAAAAACCTTTGAAATAGGTCTTTTCTTTCGTTTGCGCTTCGTTATACAATATTGGCAATTGGAAATTGGATTTTTGAAAATTCTCGATTTATACCAATATAAATCGCTTTTTCTCAGATTAAATATGTCCAAAGATATGTCCAAAATATGTCCAGAAAATTTGGATTTTATCTTTGAAATCGGAGGTAGAAGAAAATGAAAAAAGAAATGGAATTACCAAAGTTGCCATATGGGCAAGGAAGCTATTCGTGGCAGGATTCAGAGCATTCTAGGATTAAGTTTCGAAAGCGAGTCAATGGAGAATACAAAACTGTTGCAGGAATTTCTATACAAGAATGCAACAAGAAAATGAAAGAACTTGAGAAGCAAGTTGAAAATGAAAAGAAAGAACGATGGAAAAATAATCCAAGTAATGAAGCATTAACACTGGCACAATCGGCAAAGGCTTGGATGGAGACTTTTAAATCTGCTACATTAAAAGGAAAGTCATATGATACATTTGAAAGTACATATACAAATCAAATTATGACAGCTCCCTTTGCAAAGTTTCAAGTAGCAGCTGTTACTGATATTGATATTCAGAGTTACCTTAGTGAATTAGGGAAAAGAGGTTATTCGATTTCGACAATTCTGATGAAGTGTGGGGGATGGAGAATAGTCAATATGAGGTGTTGGATGACGACGAGATTGTGAGATTCATATATGCAGCCACAGTGCCCCGTATACAAGGCGTTCAAGGGTATAATGATGGTATCTGTTTTGCGATTGAAACAGAACAATTTCGGGAAATAATAAAATTGAGTATCGATGAAAATGGTTACTATTTTAAACATGTAGAAGGAAGTCTCATAAGTATGCATCTTCGAAAAAAAATATATGATTTGGCAGAGTTTTTTCAGGATAATCCTCCTAGAATTAAATTTGTTAATCAGTCAACTCTTGAGGGGAATTATTATGTTACATTAACTGAAAAAAAGGCATTGAGATTCGATGAAACAAAAATAGAAAGGTGGGAATGGAAAGAAAAGGGAGTAGATATTAGAGTTGAATCACAAGGTTTGGAAAAAAAGCGGAATAGTATACAGTATTGTATGATTAATCATTTAAAGAGTCTGCAAAAATATGATGTTATCTTTGATGATGATAATTCGGGTGAAATAGCTGATATTGTAACAATAAAAATATTGGATGAATCAATTGAATTTGAATTTTATCATTGCAAATACTCACATGAGGAAAAACCGGGACATCGAGTTTCTGATTTATATGAGGTATGTGGACAGGCTGAAAAGTCAGTTGAGTGGAAACAAGATATGATAAAAGTAGTTGAAAGAATGATAAAAAGAGAAAATGGCAGAGTGAACGCAAATAAAGCCTCAAGATTTGAAGTAGGTAATTATGAATTGCTTGGTGAAATCAAAAATCGATTAAAGGTATATCCCGCTATATTAAAGATATTTATTGTCCAACCAGGTGTTGCTGGTGATTTCATTACAGAGGATATGCATCAGGTACTGATGGCTAGTAAGACTTATTTACAAGAAACATATGGAATTGAATTAGGGCTGATTTGTAGTTAGAACTATTTTTGGTGCATTTTATCATTATCAAGGAAAAAGATGGAGAATGAATTTAGGGGCATGAAAACGCATATATTACATCTTCGTGAGTAAATATAAAGAAATTCTGTTGTATAGATTATATAGGCTCGAAAGAATCTAAAACATGAGTGTGATATTTTGTATATTACAAAATGATAACGGAAGCTCATAGTAACAAATCTGCACTACATACATCATTTTTGCTACACCAATGCTGACAAATCATAAAAACATCGCTTAAAAACCCCAACATGTATGCAAATCTGCATTACCTTACCCCGTTTGTATGCAGTATAGCAGCATTTCTGTTCAATCGTTTTAAAATATTAAAGGGATTACTTACAATAATTTCATAACAAATAGCAGGAATCCTCTGAAGCAATAAGGATATGAATCCAGAGTTGTTTCAGGGGTTTTTGTGAAATTGGCGGAGTGATGGAAGATAATACATATAATAAATAGGAGACAGACAGATATGATTATTCCATTGAATATTATTAAGAGGACATCCGGTAGACTGGGATTTTTCAAAGATTCTTCGGGATTTAATTTAAAATCTCTATGATGAAATAGATATGAGAATTTTGCCAGTGAATTTAGTTACGAATGGAAGGAAGCGGACTGATTTATTAATCTTTCGATGAGGACAAAGGGGCATTCGTTTCGATATGAGTGGCTAACCTATGTAGGTGGCAGTATGAAAACGGAATCAAGTAAACAGTATATAGGCATGTACGGTGAAGGTTTCAAGATGTGTATGTTGTGTTTGCTATGCGATTTTGAACTAAAACCGAGGAGGTCATTACAGGAAAGCAAAAAAGTTATGTGTTCTGGTGGAGAAGCTGGATATTGTATACCAGAGTCAGAAGAAAGTATATGGTGAAGTGTTTGGGAGAAAATGAATATAGGGAAGAGTCAAATTAATAGGTAAGTTATTGTTTACTTTTACTCTTAAAAAATATATAATTTAAGCGAGAAAGTAAAGAGGTGCATAATTATGGATAAACGAAGGGTATTAGAATGTTTAATTGAAGAAAACAATGGCTATTTACTTACCTCTATGGCGATTGAGAAAGCTATATCTAAGCCATATCTTGCAAGATATGTTAAAGAAATGGAGATGGAAAGAGTTGCCAGAGGCGTTTATATTACGGATGATGTATGGCCGGATGAGTTATTTATCATGCAAGTGCGAAGCGCCGCTGTAATTTTTTCGGGTGAAACGGCATTATATCTTCATGGATTGATTGATAGAGAGTATTCTGAAATTTGCGTTACGGTGCCAACAGGGTACAATGCAACACATTTAAAAGGAAATCATGTGCAGATACGCTATGCTTCAAAGGATGCATATGGATTAGGTGTATGTGAAATTGCTTCTAGCAGTGGAAATAAGATAAGAGTATACGATAAGGAAAGATGTATCTGCAATCTTATTGCAGATAGAGGCAAGGTTGAGGTGCAGAACTTCCAGACTGCAATAAAAGAATATATGTCTTTAAAAGATAAAAAGCTGTCTAGGCTGATTGAATATGCGGAGAAACTTGGAATTAGAGATGAAGTCATGAAATATGTGGAGGTACTTGTATGATTCATACAGCAAAACAATTAAAAGATAAAGTACGTAACGTATCAAAAGGTGATAATGAAGTTGCTAAGGCTTTGATAAGAATATTTATGATGGAACGATTCTTGGAAAGAGTATCATTGTCGAAATACAAAAATAATTTCATATTAAAAGGTGGTATGTTGGTTGCCTCAATTGTGGGGGTGGATATGAGGGCAACCATGGATATAGATACAACGGTTAAGGCATTACCTTTAAATGAAGCGGAAGCAGAAAGAATTACTACAGAAATATGCGAGATTCAAGTGGAGGATGGAGTAAGCTTCCGTATTACATCGATAACCAATATTATGACAGATTTTGAATATCCGGGCATACGAATGATGTTAGAGGCAACTTTGGAGCGTATGCGTCAGTCGATAAAACTGGATATATCTACAGATGATGTAATTACGCCAGCTGCTGTGGAATATGAATATAAGTTGATGTTTGAAGATAGAACAATATCATTGCTTACGTATAATACAGAAACTTTATTGGCAGAGAAGATGCAGACAATAGTTGCAAGGGGAATTGCGAATACTCGTATGAGAGACTTTTATGATGTATGCGGAATTGGGAAAATGAATATAGATAAAATCGACTACAGCATACTATCAGAGTCTTTTCAAGCAACCTGTAGGAAGCGGGAGACTGTATTTTCGAAAGAAGAAATCACAGATACACTTTCAAAAATAATGTATGATGTGTCATTGGCACAGATGTGGGAGCAGTTTAGAAAAAAGAACTTTTTTGTTGGAACTTTACAATGGGAGGATGTATTGAGTGAAGTATTACATATTGCGAATAAGTTGATAGAAGAATAAGCGTTTGTCTTGGTGAATAAAAATCTGATGTTTTTCAACAGTGAAGAACATCAAATTTTTTCATTCAACTAATTAAAATAGTAGACGAGTCATCGTGACTGTACTTTAGCGTGATGATTCAATAATTTGGTCAGCGGCACATTTAGTGGGCACTGGGAAATTGTGGATAATAAATAAGTGATATGTATGCATATTTGCATCACCCAACTACTATTGTATGCAGTATTGCACCATTTTCCTGCTACCTACTTCAAAACATCATGTCGTATGACAAGTGAATTTGAAATACAACTTGACGTACGACAAGTGATGGAATAAAATTGAGCTGGAGGTGGAAGACTATGAACACACAGTTGGTACGAGAAAAACAGGACCTTACTTATTTGTCTTGGTCTGTATATCGCAATTCCTCAGGAATGGCAGGTTCCTTTTTGAAATCGTATTCAGAATTGGGAGGCAAGAAAGTTTACTATAAGCTCTCGAATTTTGATAAAGTACAAGGAGTAATCGGTCATGAATGTGTGAATGAATTGATTGTCGATAGATTGCTTACTATATTGGGAATTGCACATCTGCCATATCAGCTTATCCATGCAGATATCATGGTGGATGGGGAAATTAGGGATGTATATCTTTGCGCCTCTGAAGATTTCAAGGAAAAAGGTGAATCCAAAATTGCCCTGGATGCATATAAGGAAAGAGAAGGATATGAGACGGAATCTGCCCTTGATTTTTGTGTACGCAAGGGATGGGAAGATTATATTTATCAGATGCTCGTGGTGGACTATCTGATTCTTAATCGTGACCGACACGGTGCGAATATTGAAGTGTTGCGTAATAGTCGAAAGAAAACTTTTCGTATGGCACCGCTGTTTGATCATGGACTTTCATTGCTTTGTCGTTGTATGAACGATAGTCAGGTAGATACATTCGATGTAATGGAAGATAAGCCTTGCAACAACTATATTGGTTCGAAATCTACATGGGAGAATTTAAAACTGATACCAGCAGATAAAAAGCCGGTATTAAATCCTTTGTGTGAGAGTGATAGAGAGAGGATAATGGAAGGACTTGACGGTATTATTTCCGGGGCACTTCAAGATAAAATATGGGAAATGATTTGGAAAAGGTGGTGTGCATATGAAGATTTTTGCAATTCGAGATGAATCTGCCGAGACGCAGAAAGATTTGGCATACCTTCTTTATTATGAGCTTGAAAAGAGGTTTTATATTGAATTGCCGCAAGGGGCAGATCCCTGGGAAATGCCTTTGCTGTTGGATTTTTTTGTAAAACAAAATGAAACTACCGTAAACTCATATTGGAGCAAGATATGGGTCCAGCAACGAATCATTCCCGCAGACCGGCAGAACATAGGAGAGATTCTGCGTGATAATAAGATAGAGGAATATGATGAGTATGAGCTTCTGATGTTAGCGATGGGAAGATGCGCTCAAGACGACTACTACCTTGTTCCAATTGACGAAAAGGATCTTCCGGAAGAAATCAGAAAGCGATTTGCCACAAGAATAGAAGATGTACTTCCGTTGGATGATTATTGTTTGCTTGTTTTTTTTAGGGATGGAATTATCAAGAAGTGTGATTTGAAGAAATACTTTGAGAAGACGCAAATCTTTCATATCTTGCTTAAGAAGCCGGAATATTTTGAACATGTTCAAATGCAAACAGGTGGATATGGCGTGGCGTGGGATGTGAATATGAGTGTTTCGGATTCCATGCTATATCGTATGGGAAAGAATGTACCTCTTACCGCAGCGGATTTTCGGAATTTTGTCGCACATAGAGTAATCAATGCAACGGAAGCAGCAGAGCTTCTTGGATGCTCCAGACAAAATATCATTGATTTGACAAAACGAGGTAAGTTGCATCCACTCAAAACATCTGACAAGAATACCTTGTACTTGAAGAGTGAGATATTAAAGAGAAATTGGCAGTAGGAATAGAGTTTTTTTGGAATAGCATTTCAGCATGAAGTGTCGAGTGCTATTTTTATGAAAAATGTGAAGACTATATTATTAGGAACAATATGTTGCATTATTCCGAATAATATATTGATTTCGTTTGGAATAAACCAATATTTCTCGTCCATCATTGTTAAGAAAGAATGCATAAATGCTATAAGGCTGGTTTTACTGGCCTTTTTTCAATTTATAGGAAAGTTCTCAAAACGTCAGATATGGTGTATAATAAGCAGGAAATAGAAAATGACATGACAAAAGAGCGAAGGGGGCTTCGCCATGACGTTGTTTATGATGTTTTGCATAAATACCATAATAACGAAGCATTTTGAAATGCTTTTCGGGGATATGGACAATGAGGCGCTGGATGAATTCCAAGGCAGGAATGCATTCTTCGATTGTTTTGTCATCTTCATGTCGCGTATAGTGAAAGGTTACTTTTTCACCATCGTATTTATCGATACGGGAAGTAGCAATAACAGGTCTGCCGAGGTAACGGCTGATATATTTGATAGTAATATCAGGAGTACAGGAATTAGGCTTGGCACGGACGTAAAAACCCTCAGAGTGTATGGAATACATTTCGTTTTTAACCTTTTTAAAAGAAGAACCGAGTCTCTTTGTGAGTAAATCGAGTAAAACCTTACGGAAAGCGTTCCGCAAAAAAGTATAATCGAAATGTTTTACAGTTCGCCAAGGAGTAATGTTACCAGCAGCACCTTCAGAAATAAGAGCGTGAATGTGAGGATTCCATTTGAGGTCACGACCAAAAGTATGCAGAACACAGATGAAACCGGGAGTAAAATTTTCGGTTTTATTCATCTTGGCAAACATGCGAAGGACAACATCTCTGACAGCATGAAAAAGACAACTGAGAAGGGAACGGTCATGGAGAAAATAAATGCGTAGTTCTTCGGGAATGGTAAAAACACAGTGTCGGTGGACGCAGGAAACAAGTTTACAGGACATGTGAAAAGAACGCATCTGGTTGTACTTGTTGCCACAAGTAGTACAGAAACGGCTTTTGCAACGAAAAGCGACAGATTTCATTTTTCCACAGTGGGGGCAGGCATATAAGGCATTGCCGTAAGTGAAATCGCCGCAGTGGATCATCTTATTGACATTTTCAATAACAGAAGGACGAGGATGAAGTTGATAAATGATATGTTCATAATAATCAGTAAAAATGGATTGTAAGATATTCATGGTTGAATTTTACAATAAAGTAACAAAAAGAAAAAGCCATGATTGAGGGGCAGGGGAGTTGAGAGTGTCGAAGACACTTTTTTAAATGTAGCCATAGTCATATGTGAGAAGCGGAGAAATCCAAGTTGGTGTGACAAAAATGTCTGTAAGTAGTGCCTGGATGAGATTGAGTATTTGGAGTAGTTAATAAAATGCATAAATAGCATGAATTAAGGAATATTAAGATGAAAAAAGAAACAATGCTAAGTCATTGCAAACGTATTGACTTAGCATTGTTTCTTTGCTATTCTTATTTTAGAAAAAAGTGGAGGTGGCGTAGATGGCAAGTACAATTCAGGTAAGAGTAGATGATGAGTTAAAGGCAAAGTCAGATGCATTATTTAAGGACTTAGGTACAGATACCACAACCGCAATTCGTATGTTTTTAACGCAGGCATTAGCAGTGAATGGTTTTCCATTTGAGATTAAAAGGGCAAGTGCCAATCCATATGGAGAATTATCTGAGGTTGAAATATTGGAAAGGTTAGAGAAATCTCGTGAAAGTGCAGCACAGGGGATGTATCGCGATGCTACGGAGGTTTCACGCGATATGAGGACAAAGTATGGATTATAAGATTGTAGTCACAAAGGATGCTGAGGAGGACTTGGACAGATTCATCAAGTATCTGATTTTTGAAAAAGAGAGTTTGCAAGCAGCGCAGAATGTCATAAATGATTATGATGTGACAATAGAAAGCCTAAAGCATGTAGCCGGGAGTCTAAAACTGTGTGATAATCCAGGACTTCGAAAGCTTGAGTATCGCCGTATTAATTTCTTGAATCACAGATATTTCATGATGTATCGTGTGGTGGGAGATATAGTGTTTGTAGATAACATTTTCCATGAGTTACAGGATTACGAGAATAAGATGCATTAGTGAAGTGTGTGAAGAAGTGTGGGTACACTTTGGGTACAACAGCTTTTGATTGTATTAAGGAAGCAGAATATACGAAGGCTTCTTTTTCAAACAGGATGGCTTAGCCCTGGCACTGAGGAAAGTGGATGAATAAAATATGCAAATTTTTGTAGATGCGGATGCGTGTCCAGTGGTTCGTATTGTTGAAAGAATAGCTGAAAAATATCAGGTGGCGGTCACTTTACTATGCGATACGAATCATGTTTTAAATTCAGAATACAGTGAAGTGATTGTCGTAGGTGCAGGCGCTGATGCAGTTGATTATAAATTAATCAGTATTTGCCATAAGGGAGATATTGTTGTCTCGCAGGATTATGGAGTTGCGGCAATGGCACTGGGAAAGGGAGCTTATGCAATTCATCAGTCTGGCAAATGGTACACCAACGAGAATATAGATCAGCTATTAATGGAAAGGCATCTTGCGAAAAAGGCAAGGCGCAGTAATTCCAGAAATCATTTAAAAGGCCCACGAAAAAGAACAGAGGAAGATGATAATAGATTTGCGGAAAGCTTTGAAAAAATGGTTCGTAAAGCGATGGATATTACCAATAGCTTGTAATTTTTTGCAGTAAGGAAAGGCATCGGAGGAGAATCATATCGATATACAGTAGAAAGGTGTAAGAAATGAAAGTTTTACTATTATGTGCAAAAGCATTTGAAACAATGGAATTTAGTGTTTTTATTGATGTTATGGGATGGGCGAGAGAAAGCTTTGGGAATGATGTATATGTACATACCTGTGGTTTTCATAAAAATGTTGTAAGTACGTTTGGAGTACAGATTCAAGTGGATGTTTTGATTGATGATATAGATGTAAATGACTATGATGCACTTGTGATTCCGGGTGGATTTCGAGAATTTGGCTTTAAAGAGGAGGCATTTCATCCTAAGACACAGAACCTAATTCGAACATTTTATGAACAGGGAAAGCCAATTGCAACCGTATGTGTAGCAGCATTTGCTTTGGCTGAGAGTGGAATATTAAAAGGTAGAAGAGCTACCGTATATCATTTAGATGAAGGGAAAACACAGAAAGAGTTGGCGGAATATGGTGTATATGTAGAAAATAAACCTGTTGTAGTTGATGAAAATATTATTACATCGTATTGTCCTGAAACAGCACCAGCAGTGGCATTTAAATTGCTGGAAATGTTGATAGGAGTGAAAAAAGCAGAAAAAGTAAAAAACGCTATGGGATATGAATAATCAGTTCTTTTTTTCATACCTTGAAAGTAGGTTACTGCCTGCCTTAATCATCAAACCAATCAGATAAGCAGCTATAAGCACAAGAAAGAGCCATACGATGCATGTCTGAACGGGCTGTTTATGGAATTCCAAGAAGAAGTAAGGACCATTCACTTTTCCTAATATATTCAAAGGAATGAGAACCAAACCATAAACAATAGTTGGAATTAAGGAACATAGTGTATCTTTTAATGTGATTTTTGTCCCTTTTTCTAATATAAGAAAAGAAATAAAGGTCAGTATTGGACACAGCAGATGGTGGTAATATGCAGAACCAATGAAAAAGGAGTTCTGGTAGTTATCAGGTGGAGCAAACAGGAAAAGAACGACAAGAAACGTTATGGTAAGACAACAGGTTGTCTGATAACGTAAGAATCTAAGCCATCCTGGTGATTTATCGATGGCGGTATAAATAATCAATAAAAGGCTGGTAAGCATAGCCAGAATGTTGCTGAGCTGTGTGTAGTATACAAACAGACCTACACCATATTGCTGAATATTTAATACTAAACCGATGATTTCCCAATAAATCAACAATGCATTTACTGCTACAATGAATAATTTTCTCATTTGTTTTCCCTCCGCTGTCTCTTATAGAATAGCGAAAAAGAGTAGTAAAAGCAATCAGATTTTTAATATATGATATGCTGTAGAATGATAGCTGTGAAAGAAGAAGGATAGAAATAGAATCAGTAATTAATTTGCATACATTGGAATAATATATTACATAAATAGCGTTATGAATGCCGGTTGGATATATGATGGAATTCAAAAAATGGGCAAAGGCAGCAGGAATAAGAGCAATCAAAACATTAGATTTAGGTAATGAAAAAAAGTAGAAAAAGTAGTTTGTTTTCTGTAAAAAGAAGCAAACTGCTTTTTATTTTGTTTATCTATTGACACCTATGTCGATTTATGATATTTTAATACTACGACAGACGTAGTACGACAGACGTACCAACGTCAGGCGTTGTATTGTCAGGCGTAGTAGTGTGAATGTAAAACTGGCAAAATAAAACTAGGAGGCTTGCATATGGTAAGTATTAGTAGTGATGTTATCCGCGGTTATAATGACACTATTATTCTGTATCTGCTGTTAGATAAGCCATCATATGGATATGAGATATCCAAGCAGATTAAGAGTCTGTCCGAAGAGAAGTATGTGATAAAGGAAACGACGTTATATTCAGCCTTTACCAGAATGGAGAAAAATGGATATATTGAATCCTTTAATGATGAGGATATGAGTAACGGTAAGAAGAGAACCTATTACCGGATTACAGAGGCAGGAAGACAGTATTATAGCGAAAAATGCGCGGAATGGAAGCTGACCAAAGAGGTCGTGGAAAAGTTTATTGAGGAGGAGAATAACAATGGAAACAATTAGAAATTATCTGGAGACGATGTTCCAGAAGTTGCCCAATACAGCAGAGGTTCAGAAGGCGAAGATGGAGCTTGGACAAATGATGGAAGATAAGTATACAGAGCTTAGAAATGAAGGAAAGTCAGAAAATGAGGCAGTCGGAACTGTGATTTCCGAGTTTGGTAATCTGGATGAACTTGCGGAGGATTTAGGAATCAGAGGATATATGAATCCGAATAACAATATGGCAGGAATACAGGTACCTCTAAGTGAGGTAAAGCGCTTTTTTAGTGATAAGGTTCGTTCCGGTTACATGGTTGGTATAGGAGTATTGTTGTGTATTTGCAGCCCTTCCGGTTTTATTCTTATGGATGCACTTGGATTTTTTGATTTTATTGGAATGTTATGGCTTTTCCTGTCAATAGCAATTGCGGTAGGGTTATTTATTTTCTCAGGAACTATGATGGAAAAATGGAAATATTTGGAGAATCAGCCATGCAGTATTGATTTTGCAACGGCAGAATATGTACATAATCTTAGGGAAGACTATAGAATGGTGAATGCCTTGATGAATACAGTGGGTGTTATGTTCTGCATATTTTGTTTTATTCCTTTGGTTATTATAAGTGAATTTGGAATGGGCAGTTTCTTTGAAAGTATTGGTGTTGTCATTTTGTTTGTGTTAGTAAGCATTGGTGTATTCTTTTTCATTGTTGCAGGAACAAGAAATTCTGCATATGAAACAATATTGAAGCTGAATGAGTCAGGAACTATGGGAGCTAATTTTGTTACTTCGCAAAAAGAAGTTCGTTATTCCAATAAAACAGTGGCAGCAGTAATGTCTGTATATTGGCCGACCGTAACCTGTATCTATCTGTGTTGGAGCTTTTTAAGTGCAGACTGGCACATCACCTGGATTGTGTGGGTTATTGCAAGCCTGATAGCAACTTTTATGAAAAATGCATTTCGTGAATAAGAGTGGGAGAGATGTTATGAAGAAAACGATTTATCTTGCAGCGATTACGCTGATTACGATTGGTTGCGTTATATATGGTGTATATGGATTTTCCAATAGAGGACTCTCTTTTTCCTTTGGTAGCAGCAATTCCAATACTGCCATAGAAGAAAGTGCAACGTTAGAGTCATTTGAGCGTATTACAGTAGATGCGGATGTTATGGATTTCATTGTTAAAGAAGGTTCTGCATATGCTCTGGACTACCAGGGAACTAAGAATCTGGTAATGTCATATCGTGTTGACAATGGTGAACTTGTTATTACACAGAAGAAAAAGAATGGAATGATTGGAAATAATGAAGCAACCTTGATATTGACTGTACCAGCAGATGCGCAGTTTGCCAAGGTGAATCTTGATATTGATGTCGGAGATATTGATCTTAGAGAAATGAACACCAGTTTTCTGGATGCCGATATCGATGTTGGAGACGTGACCGTAGAGAAGGCAAACATAGAGCAGGCTGTGATAGAAAGTGATACCGGTGATATTAAGCTTAAGGGATGTGCGTTTGTGAAGCTGGATATTTCTTCTGATGTGGGAGATGTAGAAGTTAGCAGTAGTGCAGATATTTCAAGGTACACCTATGATTTGAAGACGGACGTTGGAGAGGTTGAGGTCTATGCAGGTGACTATGGAAGAAAGTATTATCAGGAAGGTGAAAATGGTAAGATAAGCGTTCGCGCAGATGTCGGGGACATTACGGTGATGGATTAGGATAGAAGAGTTGTTTCGTTCAATAAGAATCGAACAACTCTTTTTTTGATAACTTCTTGTGTGAAAATTCTATAATAATAATTGAATTAATTGACAGTATGTTGGCATAAGGGTATAATTATAGTATATAATGCCGTGGGGTGTACGGACAATAATGTGTAATCAAAGGGGGCATATTATGCCAGGGTTTGATAGGGATGAATTTTGGATTAAAATACTGGAAATGTATCCATCAGCCAGGGAAAATAACTATATTCTCAAGTTGAATGAAGAACAGGTTAAGGAGTTGTTGGATTTATATATTGAAAAGTATATTCCAGAGGAAAATCTGTGTCATTACGATGAGAATCAGCTTATGAGAAAAATGATGACGGGGTTGGTATCTATTTATAAGTTAGATAAGGATACAGTAAGTAATTATGGGGAAGTCATCGAACTTGTCAGTTCCGTGGATTTTGATGGCAGGAACCTTTACATTCATTTTGCTAAGATATCACCGGCAAAGATGCGAAGATTTGAATTAGGAAAATCACAGAAGCAGATTGCAGAGAAAATGGGGTATAGTACATCGACCGTGAAGAACTGCGAGGAATATTTTTGTGATTTAAAGAGACAGCCGGAAAAACTAGTTAGTAAATTAGCGCAAGCATTAGAATGTGAACCAGAAGATTTATTTTGTAATAGGAAAGAGAAATTCTTTTAGAAAACGGAGGATTTTTATGAGCGATTTTATTTTCACAGAAATGGAAATTGATGCAATTGGCGAAATCTCAAATATTTGTTTGGGAAATGCAGCATCTACCCTGAGCATGATTGTCAGACAGACAGTAGATATTACCCCGCCAAGAGTTGAAATTATAGAGAAAAGCGAATATATTAAGAATGTATCCACCAAGAAAGTTTTTGTGAAAGTAAGTTATGTGGAAGGACTTCAGGGCTGTAGTATTCTGATGTTGGAAGAGCAGGATGCCAAGGCGATTGCGGATTTGATGATGGGAAGTGATGGTCATGGTGATTTTGCCAAGATGGAGTTGGGCGAACTGCATTTGAGCGCTGTATCAGAAGCGATGAATCAGATGATGGGTGCTTCGGCAACATCTATGAGCATTATGCTGGACCGTAAAACAGATATTTCGACTCCTGATACACAGTTTATGGATAATGGTCAGTATATGGCATATACTTTTCCAAATGATGATAAATTTGTCAAAGTAGGATTCCGATTAACGGTTGAAGGCGTTATTGATAGTCCTATTGTGCAGCTTTATCCACATAATTTAGGAAAGGCAATCAGTGATTTATTCCTGATAAAGAAAGCAAAAGAAAAGGCAGCAAAAGGGGAAGCCTAGATAAGAATAAGGGGGAGAAAAGAATATGATGTGTGTATTTTGTGGCAACAGGGTAAAGTGTTGGGATAAGCTTACGGACGAAGAACTGGAAATGGAATGGGTAAAATGTGGATATGATGATTATGTCCTTGACGAAGCGATTGAGCTGGAAGATCTCTTAGGCGAATCAGAGAGACGCTTTGAAGAGAAGCAGGCCATGGAACAGGGGCGTAATGTTGGTTAATCCGCAGACAGAATAAGAACAAAGGCGGTAGAGAAGGATGAGTCAACAGACAGGGTATTTATTTGTTCATTTCACAGGAGAAGATACACCAGAGGGTGAACAGATTTATTTTGCAATCAGTGAGGATGGTTTACATTGGACAGACTGTACAGAAGGAGAACAGCCTGTGCTGCGTACAGAATTAGGTGAGAAGGGGGCAAGAGATCCTTTTATCATCAGAGACGTACAAGGGAATGGATATTATCTGATTGCAACAGATTTACGAATTGCAACGGGAAAAGGATGGACGGATGCAGTGACCAATGGCAGTCGCTCGATTCTTGTATGGAAGTCAGAGGACTTAATTCGTTGGAGTAAGCCAAAGCTTGTAGAGGTTGGAATACCGGAAGCAGGCTGTGTATGGGCACCGGAAGTTGTTTATGATAGAGCAAGAGAGGATTATTTCATCTTTTTTGCCTCTAATGTGAAAGAAGCAGGAGAGAAGGAAGCAAAGCATCGTATTTATTTTACCAGAACGAAAGATTTTGAGCATTTCAGTGAAACAAAGAAATACATAGAGCGAGAGCATGATGTAATTGATACTACGATTGTGGAGCATGAGGGCTTATATTATCGTTTCTCCAAAAATGAAACAACAAAGCATATTGATGTTGATGTTGCAGATGATTTAGAGTCAAAGGAATTTAAAAAGGTGAAATCTGAAACACTGGAACAATTATATGGCGTAGAAGGACCGGAAATCTATCCATTACCGGAACAGGGAAAATGGTGCCTGATTGTGGATCGTTTTATGGAAGGCAAGGGATATCTTCCGTTAATTACAGATAATCTTGAAAAGGGTGAGTTTCGTATTTTATCAGATGATGAATTTGATATGGGAAGTAATCGAAAACGTCATGGTGGTGTGATGAAGCTTACCGCAGAAGAGTATCAGAGATTAAAAGAATATTATAAGATATAAAATAAGAACTCGAGCATGCTCGAGTTCTTATTTATGTGACATTCATTATTCTTATGATGGAATTAAAATAACGTAGGAAGATGAGATATAAGCTTCCATTTCGCCATATTGAATCTTAGTCCAACCGGAGTCTAAAATCTCAAGGATATCAAATTCTGTTCCGGCCTCTACCGTTTCGAGAACTCTGGCATCTTCCGTAGGAAGTTCACGGATATTTACCTTAGTTGAGGTCTTGCCACGTTGTAGAGAAGACTCTTGCACGGTGTCTTCTTCTGAAGTTTGTGTTTCCTGTATATTAGAAAGTGCTTCACTTTGCGGTATTTCGATAATAGTTGCAGTTTCTGTTTCATTTGCTACGGTATATCTTGGTCTATTTGCAATTTGGACAATCAAGATACAAATGGCCGCGATAAGAAAGGCGATAACGCCTATTAAGATTCGATTGATTGTTCTCTTTTTCATATAGTCCTCTTTTACTTTGTTGATTTTATGCACTTTATTATAACGAACATCATATGAATACGCAAGAAATCGGGAAAAGCTAATAATACTGTAACAATATCTTAATATATGCATACCCAAAAAGTTAAAAACAGTGTGCAAAAGTGTGCACATATGGTAAAATTAAACAAAATTTAAGAACTTAAATTTACTTGTGAAATAAATTATAATATGTTAACATATAGTTCATAAGTACCAAGTGTATAAATATGAATTGGTATTAGGGGGCAGGAATGAAGAGAGAGAGCGTAAATGAAGCACCAGAAATCAACAAGAGTAAGAATGAGAAGCCTGTGAGAATAGAGAATGCAAATGATATTATCTTTCGATTTAGTGTGATTAATTATACAGCTGCATTCATTGGTATACTTGTAAGGTATTTTTTAACAGAACGAAGTACATGGGATATGATATTGCTATTTGGTGTTGTTTTGGCAATTGTAGGTCAGATTATCTTTCATCAAAAAATGAAGCAGTCATGTTGTTATGGACGTTTTACAATGCTTCTTGCTGCAATCTTGTTTACAGTGGCTAACATTATGTTTGATAGCAGTGTTGTATTAATCGTTTTATTACCGATGATACTATTATGTATTTTGTATATGAACAGATCATTCTTAAATATTATGTATGGTGTATGGAGTGCCAATGCTGGTATCTGTCTGATGCAATTACTGAGGCAGGAGAATGTATCAGTAGAAGAATGGAAGAATTTTATTGTTATTATGTTTGTCTGTGCCTTATTTGGTGTATCGGTATATATGGTAAATGGTTCGTTGGCATTTCATTATGCAAATGTTTGCAGTAGTTTAAAGAGCGAGAACAAGCGAAATCGTCAATTTTATAAAGAATCTATAGCTGACTCGACAACAGGATTATGGAATCGAAATGCATATAATTCCTATTTAAGAACTTTTGATGCAAGCGAGCTTAACAGTATGTGCTGTATCTATGTTGATGTAAATGGATTACATGAGTATAACAATACTTATGGACATCATGCAGGAGATAAGATGTTAAAGATTGTTGCGGCATCGATGCAAGAGTGTTTTAGCAGTGATAAGCTGTACCGTATTGGCGGCGATGAATTTGTTATTTTGAGTGAGGATTCGAATTTTAGAAGCCAGTTGGAAGAATTGAATAAATTCAGAGCACAAATGAAGTTACGTAGAATTCATATTGCATCTGGTATGGAATGGCGTGATGAAGATATGAATATTGAAGAAATGGTTAAGATTGCAGATGCGAAGATGTATCAGGATAAAGAACGTTTTTACAAAACATTTCCGGAAACAAGAGATACAACGAATTTGTATAAAAAAGTAGTGGATTAATTTTACTACTTTTTATTATGACTTTCGGAAAAAAGAATTGACAATGTATATAGTGTTATGTTATCATACTTTTTGTTGACAGCGATATATCGTTGATACAAGCTGATATGGCTCAGTCGGTAGAGCGTCGCCTTGGTAAGGCGGAGGCCACGGGTTCGATTCCCGTTATCAGCTTACGAAAACCCTTGAATTTCAAGGGTTTTTTTGTATATAAACATAAAGTATCAAAAAAGAAAAGCTCTTGAATTGAGCTTTTCTTTTTTTGTTCACCCAACATGGGAGAACTCTATTCTGTTGCAGGAACTTGTGTTGTTGTATCTTGGGTTGGAGAAATTCCTGCTTGCATTTGTAATAATTGCTGTCTTTGCATTTCAATGACTGCATCTGCGTTTGGAGCAGCAAAGAATGCGCTGTTATGAGGACACATCTGTAACACATCGGTTGACGTTGCCTGTTCAGCAGATTGTCCATTTATGCCAGCGGTGCCGGAACTATCACTTGCAAGTGTTGAGTCCTGATTCTGTACATCTGTCAATAAACTGCTTGCAAGAGAAGTATCCTGTAAGCGATCCGGTATCTTTTCTACAATAGAAGCCTGTTTGAATGGACATTCTTCTGTAGCAGTAAGACCTGTATAAGCACAGATATTAGAATAATAATGTACATCACAAGTTGTAGTTGGAACAGTTCCTTCTGCAAAATATTCTGTAATAACACATCCGTCACAGACACCCTGGATTGGAAGCTTTCCGGATTTGGAACAAACAGCAGCAGTAACAATACCACTTGGCATTGTGAAAGATTGCTGAGGAAGATTTTCATGAATCTTTCCCATAACCATACGCCAAAGATTCTTTGATAGGTTTAATTCTTCGGATGACATTTTTACGTTATTGTCATATCCTGTCCATGTGGTAGCGGTATAGTATGGTGTGTAACCAGAGAACCATACGTCCTTATTGCTGGAAGTTGTACCTGTTTTTCCGGCAATTGCCATATTTCCGAAATTAGCCTTTCCACCAGTACCATTTCCGTTTACGACATCCTGCATTGCACTGGTAAGAAGCCAAGCGGTTGTTTCCTTGATAACCTGCTTAGATTCGGGCTGTGTATTATCAATTAAAACATTACCATTGTGATCAACAATCTTTGTATAGAGCTTAGGCTTTATATAAGTACCATGGTTAGCAATGGCAGCATAAGCAGCATTCAATTCCATATTTGTTACACCGTCCGTGATTCCACCAAGAGCTAATGGCTGACCAATATCGGAAACAACAGTGCCATCACTTTCTACACGTCTGTCAACCAGAGTCGTGAAACCGAAGTTAAGCAGATAATCAAATCCAAGCTGTGGAGATATCTGAGTCAATGTTTTTACGGCTACAATGTTTGCAGATTGTGCAATGCCATATCGTAAGGTCAGAAGACCACGATATCCATCAGACCACCAGTTTGATACAGGTCTGCCACTTGCATAATTGTAAGGAGCATCGTTCTGGACATCTGCCAGAGTAAGCCCTGCACTGTCAAGCGCTGGAGCATAGGTGGATAAAATCTTAAAGGTAGAACCAGGCTGTCTTGTTGTGTTAGTTGCACGGTTCAAGGTTCTACTTGCTTCCTTTGTTCCACGTCCACCGACCATGGCAACGATATAACCGGTTGACTGGTCTTCAACAGTGATAGAAACCTGCGGCTGTGGAGTCAAGGTGATTCTCTCGCCATCAACGCTGTCACCTTCCGCCATAACAGCAGCCTTATATTCTTCGATTGCTGCATAAGCATCCTCTTTGGATGAATAGAGTAAATCGAAAGAAGAGTTGAACTGCCTGAAATAAGAGCGGAACATTTCAGAACTGTGGTTTTCTTTTTCACCATTTGCCTTTTTAACGGTTAATACATAGTTCAGATACCATTTGGTATTTGCCGGATAATTTTCTTCATTTTCAAATATTTCATCACAGATTGCCTGAATCTTAGGGTCTTGAGTGGTGTAGATACTTAAACCACCGCTGTAAAGAAGATTATATGCCTGTCTTTCGTCATAGCCTTTGATTTCCATCAGATCAGCTAAAACCTGTTCAGTTACTTCGTCTACAAAATATGTATAGACGGAATTGCTCTTTGTTTCTTCATTTACAGTTGCAATTCTGCTGTATACATCATCAGCCATTGCTTCATCAAATTCGTCTTGCGTGATATAACCCTGCTCCAACATATTGTTGAGGACCTTTTCACGACGTTTTGCATTTTCTTCCGGATGTGAAATTGGGTTATATTTGGATGGATTCTGTGTGATACTGGCAATAACAGCACATTCAGATAAAGTCAGCTGATAAGTGGATTTATTAAAATAGCGCTGAGCGGCTGCCTTAACACCAAGGGTGTTCTGACCAAGGTTAATGGAGTTCATATAGATTTCCAAAATTTCATCCTTGTTCATATTTTTCTCAAGTTCCATAGCCAGATACTGTTCCTGAATCTTACGCTTGATTTTCTCTATGGTACTTTCATTTACCCAGTTGTCAAAAACATTATTTTTGATAAGCTGCTGTGTAATCGTAGAAGCACCTTGAGTAAGATCCCTTGCTTTGACAGCTTCCACTGCTGCACGAAGAATACCTTTGATGTCGATACCGTTATGCTCGTAGAAACGCTCATCTTCAATAGCAACAAAGGCATGAGCAAGGTCTTCCGGAATCTTACTCATTTTCTCCCAGCTTCGGTTGGAATCAGCGGCAACCAGCTTCGTTATCTCGTTTCCTTCTGAATCATATACAATGGTTGCGTAGCCTGTAGGAATAACATTCAGATTGTTGATCTCCGGTGCTGAGTACAGGATGCCTTTAAACATACCGATACCAAGACATGCACCAACAATACAGAGTGCAAGCAACGCAATTAGAATCAGCTTCAAAGCAGAAATACAACACATCTTTTTGAGCTTGACTGATTTAGAAGTCAGGGATTTCTGAATCTTGTGGATTCCTTTCTTCCCATAATTCATAGTGTCACCTCCGCATATTTTGTTACGTGTTTATGTTATAAGCTAATGTGCATTCTATCAAATGGGCATTAGTATTTCTAATTATAGCAAATTACATAACATTTATAAAGGTTTTTTCGATATTATTACTGTTAATTGTTGACAGATTCTTTACCTTTTATACAGTAATATGATACAATTTATGCTGTCTGGTGACGTGATATCGTGTTAGAATACGCATGAACGAGGCAGGAAGGATTATTCATGGGAAATACGGAATTTGATAACTACTGTGTACTCATTAAGGGTGCTGAAGCGGAAATTGTGGAGAAAAAGTCAAGATTTATTGCAACAATAAGACCAGTTGCAACGGAAGAGGAAGCAGTTGCATTTATAGAAGAAATGAAGAAAAAGTATTATGATGCAAGGCATAATTGTTCTGCATTTGTAATCGGAGAGAAAGGACAGCTTACCAGAAGCAGTGATGATGGTGAGCCAAGTGGAACAGCAGGAAGACCAATGCTTGAAGTGCTTCTTGGTTCCGAAATCAGAAACATTGCAGTTGTTGTGACAAGATATTTTGGTGGGGTTCTTCTTGGAACAGGAGGACTGGTTAGAGCTTATACACAGGCAGTGAAGGCTGCATTGGAAGAATGTGAAACAGCAAGAAAACATTTTGGTGTAAAGTTAAAAATAAAAACAGACTATAATGGTGTAGGGAAGATTCAATATCTGCTGGGAAGTAAGGGAATTGCGATACAGGATTCCGTTTATGCGGCAGATGTAGAGATGACAGTTATGGTACCGATAGAAGAGTATGACAGATTATATAAGGAGCTTGTAGAGGCAACCAGTGCAAGAGCGGGGTTGGAAGAACTGGAACGATTGTATTACATGGAATAATTAATAGAGCCATTTCGAAGTTTTTTTCGAGATGGCTCTGATTGTTATAGTTATTTGTTTTATCGTTTCTGTCGTTGCTTCTTATTAATATAGGAAGGAAGATCTTTACAAACATTGCAGATTTCAAAACCATAGATAATGACATCTTCTTGTGTTTCGATTCGTACAACACGTCCTGTGAGATCAAGAATATGGCCGAAATCTTCCCAGAATACAGAAAGCATATCACCGGCATTAAGTGACAATTCTTTTTTGCGGTCTGAGATAGAAAAACCAGTTAAGCTGACGTCTCTAACCATGACTTCACGCGGTGTACCCGGGGCTGCATTCCTGACTTTGGCAGGTGAGGATACACCGACACGGAAAGAACCGCGACGGTTATGCTTCGTACCATCAGAAAAGACCTGCATAGCATAATCATCATCCTTGTAGTTTACCACTTTTACGCTGTACCACATAAGAGGAACGTCACCTTCAGGACTATATTCCAGATCAACTCTGACGTTATCGAAGGTTAGTTTTTTGCTGGTGTCACATGTGAGTGTGATTATGGCAATATTTTCACGTATATGCTTTTTGAGAACTGCATCAAGCTGTAGCTTTTTGTCTTTTGTCATAAGACGTAGAGTAATCTTGCTTCCTTCTTGTATTTCTGATAGTTTCATTCTAATATCCCCTCTACTTTGTATTCGAACCTTTATTCTTTCGTTGTTTAACATTAATATAGGAAGATAAATCTTTGCATATATTGCATATTTCAAAGCCAAAGATTGTGACATCCGGACGGTTTTCGATTCGGATTAAGCGTCCTGTAAGATTTAGTTCGTGTCCTAAATCTTCCCAGGACACAGAGATTGTATTACCGACTACAAAAGGTAATTCATGCTTTCGGTCTGATATGGAAAAGCCGGAAACACTGACATCCCGGATGGTTACCTGTCTTGGACAGTTCGGAAACATGGTATTGAGTTTAGCAGGCAATGAAACACCGACACGGAAATTATTGCGTCGATTGTGCCTTGCGCCATCACCGCCAACCTGCAAAAGATAATTAGATTCATAACTCATGATTTGTACGTCGTACCAAATAACTGGAACATTTCCATCCGGATAGTATTCCATATCTGTTTTGACATTTCCAAAGTTTAATTTCTTCTCTATATCATACTGTAAGCTGATTATAATGCTATTATCACTTATATGCTTCTCTAAAAGAGCATCCAGGCGCATATTTTTTCCATTTGCGCTGATGCGAAGAGAAAGCGGACTTCCTACTTCTAAATTGGATAATTTCGTTCCCACAATATCACCTCTATATGTGCTCAAAAATTCTATACATATAACAATTGTATCATAATTTTTATAATTGTCACACAAAAAGTGAAAAAGGATAAAATTTTACATTTAATCTGGTTCTGCGATTCTGGTAACACCAACGTAAATGGCAGAAATCTTATACCATGTAGGGAAATCTACCACTCCGGTAGCAGGAAGTCCGAAGACCTGCTGGAAGGTACGAACAGCATTAGCAGTAGCGCTGCCATAGATACCGTCTTCGGCAACTTTAGGAATCAATGGATAGTTCTCGGCTATTCGGTTTAACTGCTCCTGTAACTGCATGACCTTAGGACCGGTGGAACCTACGGTAAGATTATTTCCAGGCCAGGAGGAAGGGATGCCGGAAATATACTGTGTAGAATTAATATACATATCACTTCCATAATAATAATGAATAATCTCGATAGGAGTATAGCCTTGTTCACCAAGGTAGCGGCTGCCCCATTGAGACAGTCCCGTACAGGTTACTCTGTCACCGTCACAGTAAGAGGTGAAGATTGGCTGTCTGACACCCGGACGTGATAAATAGTTGGAAATGATAGAGTCTACGATACGGCTGATATTTTCGTAGACATTACGTCCATAAATCCATTTCTGGTCATAAGCAGTGGAAGAGGTAATGGTAAAGTCATAACCTTGATTTCGGTACCACTCCGTATAAACACGATTCAGCGTGAAGCTCATAATCGCGAGGGTATTGGCATAAATAGTGGATTCCGGCCAGGTTGCATAGATTTCGGATGAAACAACATTCTTGATATAGTCGGCATAGCGTACATAATAATTGGCAGCGGTAGAATCCTGTGGAACACCATCATGAACAACAACATATTCTGGCAAAACCACACGGCTGAGAACGATTTCACCAGTTTCATTCATGGGCTTGATTTCGTCTTCTGGAATTTTTGGAGGGTATTCACCATATAAAGTGTGGTCAGGAATAACAATTGGTTCTTCAGGACCTCGTAATTCAAGAGGACGCATGGAAATAGGCTGAACGGCTGTTACGTCAGGAAGAACTTCGGTTCCGGAAACAGTAACAGGCTCATAGCCGGGGGCTTCAACTGTGACATCGTATTCTGCATAAGGCATTGGCTGGCCTGGTTCAGAGCTGTAGGCGAGGCTTGGAGCTGATAAGGCGATGCTGTCTGTTTGACCGGAACTGTTTGTATTTACTTTTTCAATAATGTTTTCCGGGTCCCCTGTCAGGCTGATTGTGATGGAAGCATTATTAATAGGAATTAATCCTTGCGTTGAAGTGACATTAATGGTCAGATTTCCGGTATATGAAGGAGTTACGGATTCAGTTTGTGCTGTTGAAATATGAGATTTGGACATAAAAAACCCCGTATATATTTTTCTATAATATATGCGGGGAAATTTTTTTATGTGATAGGAAATTGCTGTAACGTAGTGTATGTGATTAGATTGACTGATCTATGGTAGATTCTGCTGTTTGGGTTTTGGTTCCGGTACTGTCATAAGTGCAGGCAGCAGAGTCCTGTTTACAACTGGTTACAAGCTCATCCAAAATGTTATTGGAAACTTTGGTAGATGTTTTGGTTTCCTTGCTTAACAATTCATCCAGAACGGTATTTGTGATTTTCTTCTCTGTTGTAGAATCGGTTTCTGTTTCAGATGAAGTTTTAGATGAGGAAGTATTTGAAGTCTTTACTGTTTTATAGTAGGAATCCATCAGCTTGTAATAGGAGCCGGATTTAATCAGAGCGGAATCGCCAAGGGAATTGTAGATTCCACTAAAGGCTGAGCTTGGATTACCAAGTGAAGTATTGAAATAGCTGCTAATAGAGCTGGATGTCCATGAAATATTTGCCATATGAATCACTCCTTTGATTATAAATAAAGATACCAGATCCTTCTGTGTACAATATTGGTTTTCAAAAGTGTTATCGGCAGGGATAGCCAAAAACTTTATAGTTATTTTTCATAAAAAGAAAAACACAGAATTTTCACAATTCAAACAATTTTTGATAACATATTTTTCCTAATATTTTAATGTAAAATTATTAGGAAAAATATGTGGAGGAACAGAAATGGACAAAAAGAAGCAGCGTCTTGGAACGGCGGCGATTATCCTGATCATTCTTTTGGTGGTAGGGGGAAGTCTGTATGCATTTTTCATGACACGCAAGGAATCTACCAATGAGCAGGGTGATAGACCGCAAGGTGAAAGAGGACAATTTTCAGGAATGGAAGAGATGATTACGGCATCAGGAACAACGGCGATAGGGATGGATGCGGTAACCTTTGATATAGATTTTCTTGAGGAAACAAGTCTCTATGTAGAGGAAGTGTATCTTTCTAATGGTGATGAAGTAGAGGCAGGAGAGAAAATCTTCAAGTTGACCGATGAAAGCATAGAGGATGCAAGAGAAGAGTTGCAGAATACGGCAAAGGACGCAGAGCTTTCTTATAGAAGCAGCGTGATTACGACCAATCAGAGTAAGATTCAGGCAAAGTATACCTATGAAACGGCAATGCTTGATGCAACGCAGGCAGAACAGATTTATAATGATACGATAGCAGAACTTCAGGCGAATGTTGATAAAGCAAAAAGTGCATATGATGATGCACAGGAGGCATACAACGAGCTATATGATGCTGTTGCCAATAATACATTGCGTGAAAAATATGAAGTGGATGAGAAAAAGGCAGCATATGAAGAAGCGCATGAGTTGTACATAACAAAGGTAGCTTACTGGGAAGTGACAGAAGAAGAACTTTCAAGTGGAACTTCCGGAGATCAGGATACAGCAGACAGTATGCAGGCAGGTGGCGGTATGCAGATGGGAAAAGGTGTAGACCCGCAGGCCGCAGCAGATGCAGCGTTTAGAAAATCAGTACTTAAAACGATTCAGCTTTTAAAAGAAGAGGACGAAGAAACAGAGCAGGAATATGAGCAGGCTCAGAGTGATTATGAGGATGCTTTGGAAAATGCAGAGCTGGAATTAAAGACGTTGCTCAATAAATTAGAAACGGCAAGAGAGGATTATGAGGATGCTACACTGGAATTCCAGAAGAGCAGTGCAAGTGCCAAAACGACATACCAGCTTGCAACAGCCAAGCAGGAAACGGCGCAGTCAGATTATGATACAACACTGACAAGTCTTGAGGAGGCATTAGAAAAGCTTCAGGATGCTAAGGAAGAAGCAGACGAAAACCTGGCTGTTTTTGAAGCACTGGTAGGTGATGGGTATTTCTATACAACAGAGGCAGGAACGATTCTTATGATAAGAGCGACAGAAGGGCAGGCTCTTGCAGGGGATGATATGCTGTTTGCCTATAGCAATCCGGCTGAGATTTCCGTATCTGTATCTGTTTCACAGGATGATATTGCAGAGCTTAGTGTCGGTGACACTGCAACGATTATGATTTCAGATGTAGGAAATTATACCGGAATCATAACAACGATTAATCCGGTAGCATCTTCTGATAGCAGAAGTTCTGTTTCCTATACCGTACAGCTTGCTGTTGAAGGTGATGTAAGCGGAATTGAAGCAAACCTTTCAGCAACTGTTATCTTTGGTGATGTAGAGATGCCGCAGAATATGGGAAATCATGGCGAGAGACCAGAGGGAATGGAAGCACCAGAAGGAATGGAAATGCCGGAGGGTATGGAGATGCCGGAAGGAATGGAGATGCCTTCTGACTTTAATATGGAAAACGGACCACAGATGCAGAAGGGAGCAGCAAATGAATAAGAAGCGCAGTTGGAAAAAAATAGGAAAATTAGTTCTTGTCATGCTCGGTCTTCTGATTATTGTAGGGGCAGCTGTTATTTCTGTTATGGAAAAGAAGAAGGAAGACCAGATTGTTATGGTATATGAAGAAAATACCGTTCAAAAGGGAAGTCTTAGAAATGAAGTAACGGAGAATGGTTCTGTTAGCTTCGGAATTGTTTCACAGGAGTATGAACTTGATTTGGGAACAGACGAAGACGATGATGATGACGAGGATGAGGAAGAAGAAAAGTATTTAAAAATTGAAGAAGTATATGTTGCGGTTGGACAGCGTATTGAAGAAGGGGAAGCAATCTATCGCTTTACAGAAGATAGTGTTGAGGACGTAAGAAAGAATCTGAAATATGCAAAAACCGAGGCACAGATTGCAGTATCAGAGGCACAGACATCTTATAATCTGGGAGTTCTGGAAGCAAGTCTGGATTATGATGAGTCCATGCTGAATCAGGAATTGGCCGATGCGACATATACCAATAAAATAGCAAGACTTTCTAATGAAATGGCAGCGAAAACGTTGGAAATCGAGCAGCTTCTTGTTGATATTTACCAGCTTCAGTGTGATTTGCCAGATGAGGATTATCTGGAACAGAAGGATTCCATTAAGGAAGCCTATGAAAAGGCGATTAAGGGTGTTGAAGATGCCAGTGAAGATTATGTAACAAATAGAGTCGAGGCGGCTCAGACTTTGCAAAGTGCAGAGAAGAGCTATGAAGAGTTTTTAGCGAAAGCAGATGATTCCAACGAACAGATTGAAGAGAAAATGGAACAGATCTATGAGATTCAGGAGGAAATGGCATATACGCAGATTCTTATGGAAAAGGATATTCTTGCAGCAGCACAGGAGCTTGAATCTGCAAATCTTGCAGGAACCATTGCGGAAACGAAGCAAAGCAGCAGCTTAAGCAGCTATGAAAGTGCTTTGAGTAAGGCGCAGGAAGAGCTGGAAGAGTGTACGGATAGATTAGAAAGCTTTGAAGCTTTTGTTGGTGATGGAACGGTGTATGCAAATGGAACCGGATTGATTACAACGGTTGGATATGAAGAGGGAGACTCTCTTATTTCAGCAGGAACTTTGATTTCTTATGCAGTTAGTGATGCCATGACCATTGAAGTGGATGTAGCACAGGAAGATGTTACTACCATGAAAGTTGGGGATCAGGTGTCTATCAGCTTTTCTGCTTATGAAGATACAACCTATGAAGGAGTTATCGAATCTATTACGACAACTGCCACAAGTAGGAATTCTGCAACCGTCAGCTATCCGGTTACGATTTTGATTCAAGGAGATACCTCTAAGATTTATGGAGGAATGACAGCAGATGTTACCTTTATCATAGAAGAAATGCAGGATGTAATCTATGTACCAAGAAAGGCGATTGTAGAAGAAAATGGCAAGAAATACGTCTATACCAAATTGGGCGAAGAGTATGTACTGACTGCGGTAACCACAGGATTTACGGATGGTGCGAATGTAGAAATTCTTAGCGGACTGCAGGAGGGAGACATTTATTATATAGCAAGTGTGGCTGCAAGCGAGGAGAAGAACGATGAAACGAGATAAGAATATGATCAAGTCCTTTCGAATCAGCAAGAAGGTTGTAGGAGTTGCGTGTGGTGCAGCAGTTGTATGTGTTATCATTGCAAGTATGGTATTTGTATCACGCGATACAGGAAAGGAAGAAACGGTTGTCTATCGTGAAACAAAGGTAGAATATGGTGATTTAACAGTAGGTGTTACAGAGGATTCTGAGGTAAGTATTGGAACAACTGAGCAGACCTTTGATCTTGACATCAGTGCGTTGGTAGATAGTGATTCAAGTAGTTCTCAGTCTAGTTCCAGTGATATGGGAATGAATATGCAGATGGGAAATGGAGGAATGATGTCATTTTCTTTCGGCAGCAATTCCTTTGCTTCTCAGGCGCAGGAAATGGAAGTTGAGAAGGTACATATTACCGTAGGTCAGGAAATTGCAGAAGGGAATGTGCTGTATACCTTGACAGAAAGCAGTGTAAATGAGATTCGTTCACAGCTTGAGGCGGATGTAGCAGATACTTTGGAAGAATATGAAGCCCTTCAGGTGGAACAGCAGGAGGATAGAGCCCAGGCAAAGCAGGGATATGATACATATACGGTAAATGGTAAACTAGCAAGTATTGTTTATGAGCAGAGTATGGCAGAGCTGAATAAAGCGGTCACAGATGCAGAAAAAGAATTGTTGGAAAAACAGAACCAGTATAATGAGAATCTCGAAGAACTTATGGAGCTTCAGACAGAACTTGTGGAGGCTCAAAGTGAGTTGAAGGAAGCAGAGGCGGCTGTATCAGAGAACTATGAGAATCGTTTCAATGATCCATATTATTATACCATTTATAAAAATACCAGAAAAATGGCTGAGACGATTGTAGAGGATCTGGAGGATGAAATCGAACAGCTTCAGGAAGAAAATAAGAATCTTGTTGCGGAAATTGCAAAAGCAACAAGAAGCTGGAACGAGGCATGTAGAAAACTGGAGTCAGGAAAGCTGGAAGCACAGCAGACTCTGGAAACGGATCAGTATTATGCATCGGTTGCAAGCGAATGGTATAGCATTCAGACAGAGGGACTTGATAATGAGAGCAGTCAGGTATACAGAGATTATACCAATGCAGTAGAAAAGCTGGAAAGCTTTGACGAATATATTAGTGGTACGGATGTCATTTCCGAATATTCCGGTGTGATTACAGAGGTCATGTTATCAGAAGGTGACAGCATGACAAGTGGAACTTCTCTTGTTACCCTGTATAATCAGGATGAGGTAACGATGGATGTAAGCATTAGTGAGGATGATTACCAGTCACTTGATATGGAAGGAAAGGTTAATATTTCCTTTACGGCATACCCGGATGATACTTATACAGGTGTGATCAGTGAGGTTTCTGATGCGGAATATGACAGTAGTTCCGGTGAGATTTATTATACACTGACGGTTACCTTGCAGGGCGATACATCAGGTCTGTACGAAGGAATGACCGGCGAAGTGACTTTTGTAACGAAGGAAACACAGGAAGTTCTTTATGTATCGAACCGAGCAATCTTTAGAGACGGTACAAGATCTTATGTCAAGGTTCGTGATGAAGCAGGAAATATACAGGAGAAGGATGTGGTAACAGGCTTCTCTGATGGAGTAAATGTTGAAATAGTGGAAGGACTTTCCGAGGGCGATACCGTTCTAATCGAAAGTAAGGTGAGTGAATCATGAGAATGACAGAATTGTTAAGACTTGTCTTTATTAATCTGGCTCAGAATAAATTCAAGGTAATATTGAACTCAGTAGGTATTATCGTAGGTTCTGCAACAATCATGATGGTACTTGCCATTGGAACCGGCGGTAAGATGGAGGTTGCAGAGCAGTTTAAGAATCTGAATGCCGGAGCGATTGACATTTCCTATGAATCAAATGCAACGGAATTTGGAAGAGGTATGCAAGGCGGAGAAGGCGGAATGCCTTCTGGCGGTGGAATGCCTTCAGGGGGGGGGATGCCATCTGGTGGTGGAATGCCTTCCGGTGGTGAATTCTTTGGTGGTGGAAGGCCGGATTTTGGCAGTGGAATGTTTGGATTTGGCGGCAATGACCGTATGAATATGGAAAAGATAGTACTTTCTGAGGATGACATGGAGGATTTGACGGTATTTGTACCAAATATATCGGATGCGACCATATCTTATACGACGAATTCTGACATCGAAGGAGGCGAGCTTGACGAAGCAAGTGCCTATTCCATTGCAGGTGTAAAGAGTAATTACATGAGCATCAGTAATATGTCCATGGCAATTGGTGAATTTTTAACCGATGAGAATGATGAGAATAAGGAAAAGTATTGTGTCCTTGGATATTCTACAGCAAAAGAGATATTTGGAAGTATCTATGATGCTTATGAAGAGGTAATCTACATAGACAGCAGACCTTATGTTGTTAACGGAGTGTTGGAAGAAATGGGTTCTGTGGCATCAGGAATCAGCTCGGATACAACGGTATTCATTCCTTATAATACAGGAATCAAATACATTACGGGTGAGGATGTAAGCCCAACGATTACGGTCATTGCGGATGATGTTGATCTGGTAGATCAGATTATTACCAATATTGAAACCGTACTTGCGGACAGCTATGCGAATGCAGAATTTACCATATCGGATGCAGGTTCCAAGATGGAAGCGGCTTCCAAATCCAATGAAACCTTACAGCTGTTGCTTGTTGCTATGGCGGTAATCGTATTTATCGTTGGAGGTATTGGTATTATGAATGTATTATTTGTATCCGTAAAAGAACGAACGAATGAAATCGGTATCTTAAAGGCTCTTGGATGTTCTAAAAAGGATATTTTGCTGGAATTCCTGTTAGAAGCCTGCTTTACCAGTATGCTTGGTGCCATTTTAGGTGTTCTGATTTCTCTTGGAATTACGCCAGTTATCGAAAGCTTCCAGGTTCGAGTAGAACTTTCCGTGCAGGGTGCCGTGCTTTCTATGGTATTTGGTGTGTTAACAGGTACTGTTTTCGGTTTCTATCCGGCGTATAAAGCGTCAACCTTGATTCCAGTTGTAGCGTTGAATCAGGAATAAGAAAGGGAATTACTATGTATAAGAAGAAAAAGAGCAAATTATGGATATGGCTTCTGTTACTGGTTCTTGTGGTGGCAGCAGGTGGCGGTTTCTGGTATCAAAAGAGCAATGCACAGCAGACAATGGAAGAGGAAGAAATCGTATTGCAGGAGAATCAGGAATTAATCAATGTCAGAATTACACAGATGCTTGGAAACGAAATGACAGGAAGTATCGTTTCGGAAGATAAAAAACAGCAGCAGGAAGAAAAAACATGGATGATTCCTGTTGGAACTGAGGTTGTAACAAAGCTTGGAACGACAACCACATTTGCAAGACTAAGCAGTGGTGATACGATTCAGATGTTAATGCAGACAGGAGAATCGGCAGAGGGAGATATTCTCAAAATCTGGATTACACAGTAAAGAGAAGATAAGAATAAAAACTAAGAAAGGATATAGGTTAGTACATAAATTATGAGCTTGATTGAAATCAAACATGTCAATAAGGGCTATAAGCTTGGCGAAGAAACCGTGCCTGTATTGAAGGATATTAACTTTACCGTGGAAAAAGGAGAATTTGTGGCTATTCTTGGTCCTTCCGGTTCCGGTAAAACAACTCTGATGAACATTATTGGTTGTATGGACGTTTTCGATTCGGGAGAATATTTTCTGAATGGGCGTGCTATTCATGAAATGGAAGAAAGTGAGTTGAATCTGGTAAGAAACAAAGAAATCGGGTTTATATTCCAGAATTATCAGCTGATTCCAACCTATAATGTTATGCAGAATATCATTATGCCGCTGCTTATGCGTGGTATGACACACAAAGAGGCAGCAGAGCAGTGTCAGGATATCGTAAGACTACTTGGTATTGACCATAGACTTGGGCATAGACCAAATGAGCTGTCCGGTGGACAAAAGCAGCGTGTATCCATTGCAAGAGCGTTGGCGTCGAAGCCTTCCATATTGCTTGCAGATGAACCGACTGGTGCCCTTGATACAACTAGTGGTCAGGAAGTATTGAAGCTGTTCCGTGAGTTAAATGATATGGGAAATACGATAGTTATGATTACTCATGACTTGAATGTTGCAAAAGCAGCAAAGAAAATTGTGAAGATTATTGATGGTGAGTTGTCTGCAGAATAATATGGTGTAAGAAGAATAAAAAGAGGTTGTGAAAAACATTTTCATACTTCTTTTTATTTTTTAAAAACGTGGAATAAAGCACTCTGCGCGAAAGCAGTGGCTTCGGGCGTGGCGTGCTAATAATCGAACGATACCTAAATCTGTTCAAGATACCTGTCTATATAATGAAAAAAGGTGCCTCAATAAATGCAAAAATAGATACTGAAACAATGTTTCGCAAACACTGTTTTGCGCCTTTAGCTTCGAGTGAAATCCACTGATTACGCAGACTAGGCGCGAAGCCTTTGCTGAGTGGCTTTAGTCGTAGTTATCAGTTAGTTCACGAAGAGCGTTGCAAAAGTTTGCGAGGCATTGTTTCAGTATCTTATATATGAAGTGAAAGGCCCCTTTCCATGAAAAAAGAGATAGGTATCTTGAACATCCAAGATCTCTATCTCGATTATTAGCTAGGGACTGCTTTTGCGCAGAGTGCTTTTTCACAGCCCCTTTTGTGTTAGCTTATTTCTTAAATCCAGCTCTCTTTCTGAGAGTAGGGTCAAGAATCTTCTTACGGATTCTTAAGTTTGTAGGTGTAACTTCAAGAAGCTCGTCAGTATCAATGAAGTCAAGAGCCTGCTCAAGACTTAAAATCTTAGGTGGTGTTAATCTTAATGCTTCGTCAGCACTGGAAGAACGTGTATTGGTAAGCTGCTTCTTCTTGCAGACATTGATTTCGATGTCTTCGCTCTTACCAGTCTGTCCAATAACCATACCAGAGTAAACCTTTTCACCAGCTCCGATGAAGAGAGTACCACGTTCCTGTGCATTGTAAAGACCATAAGTAATTGCTTCACCTGCTTCAAATGCAATCAGAGAACCCTGCTTACGGTACTGAATATCACCCTTGAAAGATCCATAGCCGTCAAAGCTTGTGTTGATGATACCATTTCCCTTGGTGTCAGTCATGAATTCACCACGATATCCAATCAGGCCTCTGGAAGGGATAGAGAACTCAAGTCTTGCATATCCGCCGCTTGCCTTGCCCATGTTCTGAAGTTCGCCCTTTCTCTGGCTTAACTTTTCGATAACGGCACCGGAGAATTCTTCCGGAACGTCAATATAGGCGATTTCCATAGGCTCAAGCTTCTTGCCATTTTCATCTTCCTTATATAAAACTTCTGCTTTACTTACTGCGAATTCAAAGCCTTCACGTCTCATGTTCTCGATTAATACGGATAAGTGAAGCTCACCACGTCCTGATACCTTAAAGGAATCTGCACTTTCGGTTTCTTCTACACGAAGAGATACGTCAGTATTTAACTCACGGAACAATCTGTCGCGGAGATGACGGCTGGTTACGAACTTTCCTTCCTGTCCTGCAAGAGGTGAGTCATTTACTATGAAGTGCATAGCAATGGTAGGCTCGCTGATCTTCTGGAAAGGAATCGGGTCAACGTTATCTACGGAGCAGAGTGTATCACCGATATGAATGTCTGCGATACCGGAGATAGCAACAATCGCACCAATGCCTGCTTCCTTTACTTCTACCTTATTTAAACCGTCATATTCATATAATTTGCTGACTTTAACCTTTTTCTGCTTGTCCGGTTCATGGTGATTACAAAGGATAACATCCTGGTTAACCTTAATCGTACCGTTATCAACCTTACCAACACCGATACGGCCAACATATTCATTATAATCAATGGTACTGATGAGTACCTGAGTACCTGCTTCCGGATCTCCTTCAGGAGCAGGAATATATTCAAGAATGGTTTCAAATAATGGAACCATGTCGCTTCCCATTTCACCTTCATCAAGAGAAGCAATACCAGCCTTGGCAGAAGCAAATACGAATGGACAGTCAAGCTGTGAATCATCAGCATCAAGCTCAAGGAACAGCTCAAGAACTTCGTCTACCACTTCATTGGCTCTTGCTTCCGGACGGTCAATCTTATTAATACAAACGATAACAGGAAGCTTTAATTCCAAAGCTTTCTTTAAAACGAACTTAGTCTGTGGCATGGCACCCTCAAATGCATCTACAACGAGGATAACACCGTTAACCATTTTCAGTACTCGTTCAACCTCGCCACCGAAATCAGCATGGCCAGGGGTATCTATGATATTAATCTTGGTTCCTTTGTACATAACTGCAGTATTCTTAGCAAGAATTGTGATTCCACGTTCACGCTCGATGTCATTTGAGTCCATGACACGTTCTGCAACTTCCTGGTTCTCACGGAATACACCACTTTGCTTAAGCAGCTCATCAACGAGAGTTGTCTTACCATGGTCAACATGGGCAATAATGGCTACGTTTCTGACGTCTTCTCTTTTTTGTTTCATACGAACCTCCAAATATGCGATACAATAACTTTTCAAACTTTAATAGTATACCACCCGCTTTTTCTTTTTGCAATGTCACCCCGGAAAATGGAAGTGGGCAAAAATGTAGAAATTTGGAGAAAAAATAAGGGAAAAGTTGGAAAGATAACGAAAAGCGAGTAAAAGCACGAACGGTTCTTTGGAAAAATGAGTCAAAACATGAATAAGTTGGAGGCAACAGAATATAAATGATAATACATACTAGAAAAAATTCTTAGTGATTCATAAGAAGGGAGAACATATTATGACAGATAAGGTTATTGAAAACAATCAGGTGACAGTGATGGGGGAAATCGTAAGCGATTTTTCTTTCAGCCATGAAATTTTTGGAGAGGGCTTTTATATGGTAGATATCCGTGTAGCAAGACTGTCCGAATCGATGGATATTATTCCGGTCATGGTTTCTGAGAGGCTGATTGATGTAACAGAGGACTATAAGGGCTATATGGTAGTGATTAACGGCCAGTTCCGTTCCTACAACAGACATGAAGAGAGAAAGAATAAGCTGGTATTGTCTGTGTTTGCAAGGGAAATTGAGTTCGTAGAAGAGATTAGCGACAGTATTAAAACCAATCAGATCTTCCTGGATGGTTATATCTGCAAGGAGCCTGTATATCGAAAGACTCCACTGGGAAGAGAGATTGCGGATCTTTTGCTTGCTGTAAACAGACCATATGGTAAATCTGACTATATCCCCTGTATCTGCTGGGGAAGAAATGCAAGATATGCATCAGGCTTCGAAGTTGGGGAGAGATGTCTGGTGTGGGGAAGAATCCAATCCAGAGAATATATGAAGAAAATATCCGAAGAGGATCTGGAGAAAAGGGTTGCTTATGAGGTATCCGTCAGCAAGCTCGAGCTTCCTGAGGAAAACATATAAGTTGCAATTAAGTTGCAATCAGAAGGACTCTGTGCTATCATGTTTGCGTACATAAGCTGCGCAAACATGTGCATAGATGGAGGAAAAACATGGAACAGGGAGTAGTACAGATATATAGTGGGGAAGGACATGGAAAGTCGGCAGCAGCACTTGGGAGAGCAATTCAGGTAGCAAGCAGCGGCAAAAATGTCGTTATTATCAATTTTCTGAAGGGAACGCAGAATGAGGAGTTTTTAAAGCGTTTGGAGCCGGAAATCAAAATCTTTCGTTTTGAGAAAAGCGAAGAGGAATTTGGGCAGCTTTCAGAAGAGAGACAGCAGGAGGAGATTCACAATATTAAGAATGGTCTGAACTTTGCTAAGAAAGTACTCACGACAGGTGAATGTAGTCTTCTTATTCTGGATGAGGTACTGGGATTAATTGATAATGGAATCATTTCCGTAGAAGATTTGAAGCACATCATGGAAGCGAAATCAGATGATGTCAGCATTATCATGACAGGTATTCGCCTAAATGACAGTGTATGTGAACTTGCGGATGAAATTTCAAGAATTGACGCGATGAACTACAAAGTATTCTGTGAAGAATAAAGTTTGGAATAGTTGCGGTTATATACTTGACATAGTATGTAGCATGGTGCTATGATTAGTTAACATCATAAATATTTAGTAAAAGATAGAGGTTGCGTTTTTTATCAGTACTTTTTACGAGGTGGTAGGCACTGATGACCAAAAGGGAAAGGAAAAGACGCCGAAAGAAAGGATTCCCTACGAGTCTTTGTCTTGGGCATATAGTTAAGAGCTGTATGACTGTCATCGTTTAGATGGGGAGCTATCGGAACATGCATGAAGATTATATGCAGGAATGTACGCCGACCATTTAACGAGGTCGGTTTTTTTATTACCTAATTTATTTCTATTTTACAGGAGGAGAAGATTATGGCTATTTTTACAGGCGCTGGTGTTGCCATTGTTACACCGATGAAGGCAAACGGAGAAGTTAATTATGAGGCATTTGCAAAGTTAATTGATTTCCAGATTGAGAATAGTACGGATGCGATTATCGTATGTGGTACAACAGGTGAGGCTTCTACATTAAGCCATGAGGAACATTTAGATGTAATCAAGTACTGTGTAGAGAAGGTTGCAGGAAGAGTTCCGGTTATCGCAGGAACAGGTTCTAATTGTACCGAAACAGCAATTTACTTATCACAGGAGGCTGAGAAGTCTGGTGTAGATGGACTTCTGGTTGTTACACCTTATTACAATAAGGCTACACAGAATGGTCTGTATGAGCACTTTAAGATGATTGCAGAATCTGTTAAGGTTCCTGTTATTTTATATAATGTACCAGGTAGAACAGGTTGTAATATTGCTCCTGCAACAGTAGTCCGTCTTTGCAAGGATGTTGAGAACATCGTTGGTGTAAAGGAAGCAAGTGGAAACATTTCTCAGGTTGCAAAGCTGATGGCTATAGCTGATGGCTGTGTAGATCTTTATTCTGGAAATGATGACCAGATCGTACCGGTTCTGTCACTTGGTGGAAAGGGTGTTATCTCTGTTCTTTCCAACGTTGCGCCAAAGCAGACACATGATATCTGTGAATACTATTTCAAGGGTGAAACCGAAAAGAGTATGCAGGAACAGTTAAGAGCAATTGATTTATGTGACGCATTATTCTGTGAAGTAAATCCGATTCCGGTTAAGAAGGCAGTAAGCTTAATCGGCTTTGAAGCAGGTCCTCTTAGAAGACCTCTTACAGAGATGGAAGATGTAAATGTAGCTAAGCTTGAGAAAGCAATGAAGGAATACATTTCAAGGGTGAAACCGAAAAGAGTATGCAGGAACAGTTAAGAGCAATTGATTTATGTGACGCATTATTCTGTGAAGTAAATCCGATTCCGGTTAAGAAGGCAGTAAGCTTAATCGGCTTTGAAGCAGGTCCTCTTAGAAGACCTCTTACAGAGATGGAAGATGTAAATGTAGCTAAGCTTGAGAAAGCAATGAAGGAATACGGCATTTTATAAGTTTTGGGAGGTACGATATGATAAAGGTTATTATGCATGGCTGCAATGGCAAAATGGGGCAGGTAATTTCCGGTATTGTTGCAGAGGATGCAGAGATGGAAATCGTTGCCGGTGTGGATGCCTCCGATCATATTCAGAATACATACCCTGTATTTTCTAATATTAAGGAATGTGATGTGCAGGCAGATGTTGTAATTGATTTCTGTGCAGCTCCGGCAGTAGACGGATTACTGGAATATTGTGTTGAGAAGCAGATTCCATGTGTATTATGTACAACAGGATTATCCAATGAACAGCTTGCAGCAGTAGAAGAGGCTTCTAAGAAGGTAGCAATCTTAAAATCTGCAAATATGTCTTTGGGTATCAATACATTATTAAAGCTTTTAAAGGAAGCAACAGCAGTGTTTGAACCAGCTGGATTTGATATTGAAATTGTAGAGAAGCATCATAATCTTAAGGTTGATGCACCAAGTGGAACAGCACTTGCGCTGGCTGATGCGATTAATGAAGAACTTGATAATTCTTTCGATTATGTATATGACAGAAGCCAGGTTCGTGAAAAGAGAAGCAAAAAGGAAATCGGTATCAGTGCGGTAAGAGGCGGCACGATTGTCGGTGATCATGATGTTATTTTTGCAGGAATGGATGAAGTTATTACATTCTCTCATAGAGCATATTCCAAGTCTGTTTTTGCTAAGGGTGCAGTTCAGGCTGCAAAGTTCCTGGCAGGAAAACCGGCAGGAAGATATGAAATGAGCGATGTAATCGGTTAAGAAGATTAAAACGCCACCAGCGGATTGCTGATGGCGTTTTTGGAGGTTAAGAATGGAATTTCGACCATGTATTGATATTCATAATGGACAGGTAAAGCAGATTGTAGGAGGCTCTCTTACAGATCAGAACGATCAGGCAAAGGAGAACTTTGTTGCTACAAGGGATGCAGATTATTATGCAAAGCTGTATCAGGAAAAAGGGATTAAGGGTGGTCATATTATCCTGTTAAATCCGGTAACAAGCGAGTATTATGAAGCAACCAAACGTCAGGCAATGAAGGCGCTGCAGGCGTATCCGGGAGGTATGCAGATTGGTGGTGGCATTAATGATACAAATGCCAGAGAGTATCTGGATGCAGGAGCATCTCATGTCATCGTGACTTCTTACGTATTTAAGGATGGCAGAATTCATATGGAGAATCTCAAAAAGTTGTATGATGTTGTAGGTAAGGAGCATCTGGTACTGGATTTGAGCTGTCGCTATCGTGATGGTGCATATTATATTGTGACAGACCGTTGGCAGAAATTTACGGATGAAAAAGTAGATGAAAAGACGTTGGATATGCTGATGCATTACTGTGACGAATTCCTGATTCATGCAGTTGATGTGGAAGGAAAAGCGCAGGGAATCGAGGGAAGACTTGTAGAACAGCTTGGTAGATGGAATAAGCTTCCAATTACTTATGCAGGTGGTGTTCATTCTTATGAAGACATTGACGAATTGAAGAAGCTTGGAAATGGCAAGATTCATGTGACGATTGGAAGTGCACTTGATATTTTTGGTGGAACGCTTGATTTTAATACTGTCATGAATAGAATTGCAGAGTAGTAATACCTGTTAAAAGGAACAAAAAAAGTGGTTAAACACCTGTGTTAGTGTTTAACCACTTTTCTGATTCCCCTCATAGTACATCTTAATCCCGTAAAACAATAGCTGATTTTCATTTATTTAAATATAAAGAAAGGCACATCGAAACTAGATTAAATGAGCTACAAGCTGGGCTTATAACTTGGTTACGTTAACTGCCTGAGGTCCTTTTTCTCCGTTTACAACTTCGAATTCTACATTAGCGCCTTCGTCTAATGACTTGAATCCTTCCATAAGAAGTCCAGAATAATGTACGAATACATCATTTCCTGCCTCGTCAGAGATAAAGCCGTAACCCTTCTGGTTGTTAAACCACTTTACTGTACCTTTGTTCATTTTGTTACCTCCAAAATATATTAAATAGTTGTGTGTACCACAACACATATAGAATACCACAGAGTATCAGAAAAGTAAATATATTATGTTAACTTTTCAAACTTTTCTGCAAATTTGTGCGCTAAGCAATGTTTTTATTACGTTAACGTTAAGAAAACATTGTGCAAATATTACATTATATGTTAAAATATGGTCATATATAGTGCGATATTATGCATAAACTAGTATGTCCGTTTACAGATATACTAATATTACCAAAGTATGGGAGGCGTACGGGTTGGAACGATTGAAGAAGATGGATAAGCAGAAATTGCTTATGGCAGTTGGAATCGGTATTGGATTACTGTTTCTGGCAGCGGTTATTTATTGTTATTATCTTACGGCACATGTGCTGGAAGCGAGTAACAAAATTGAAACGTTGAGTATGGAATTGGAGGAGATTACAGAAGAGCGAGATTTGCTGGCAAATGAGAATGAGGAGTTGAAGGAGAAAGTTTCCATTCTCAGTGATACAGTAAATAGTAAGGTGAAGCAGGAAGTGGAACGTGCAAAAGCTTATATTCCGACAGGGTTTCCTTTACAGGGAACAGCAACCTATAATGAAGAAGACACCATGTTAGATAATCAGCCAATTGCAAAATTTGAAGTACCACAGGGAACAAGCGTTATTGCAACAGCACAGGGAACCGTTTCTTCGATTGCTGGTGATGCAACATCCGGATATATTATTATGATTGATCATGGAAATGGATATTTTTCTGTGTATAGAAATGGCTCAAAGCCAAAGGTAGAGGTTGGAAGAGAAGTAACGACAGCTACGGTACTTTACAAAATTGAAAGTGGACGTGAGACGTTAGGCTATCAGATTATTCAGGATAATGTGTATATCGATCCATTGAGTTTAATGGAAATCTATGGTTAATAAAAAGCTGTATTCCTTTTTCGGGAGTACAGCTTTTCTTATGATTACATTCTTTCTTCTAATCGTTTTTTGCTTCCTTATCATTGAGAGAAGCGAGGCGTTCAAAAATCAATTCGTAACCGTCACTTCCATAGTTCAAAGAACGATTTACGCGGCTGATGGTGGCAGTAGAAGCCCCTGTCTTTTCAGCGATTTCAAGATAAGTCTTATGTTCTCTTAACATAGTTGCGACTTCAAAACGCTGAGATAAAGATAATAGCTCGTTGACGGTACATAAATCTTCAAAAAAGTTATAGCATTCTTCTTTCGTTTCCAAGCAGAGGATGGCATCTAACAGATGGTCAACGGCTGCAGTTTTAATCTTTTTATTCATTCCTAATATCCAAGCCTTTCTATATATTAATAAAGATGAAAATCCAGTCACCGTATCAGTTTATTACTTTCACGCGGTAAAGCTTCACAGTTTTAAATATTTTAGCACATTAAAGAAGAAAAGTAAACGAATAAAAAAATAATCTTGATACTTGATATGTAGTTTTGAATACTATATACTAGAAATCAGATTACGATGTTATAACAACAAAATGTGCATTGATGTTTGAAGCATAGAGAGGTTGAGGGTTGCATGCATATAGATACAAAGGATTTATTAAATAGTATATTATCAAGCTTTGACAGGGTTGATTATATCAAGGCTGGTGATGTGCCAAATATTGATTTGTACATGGATCAGGTAACAACCTTTATGGACAATAGATTAAGAAAGAGTTCAAGATATCCGGAACAGGACAAGATTATGACGAAAACCATGATTAATAATTATGCGAAGAATGACCTTCTCCCTGCGCCAAATAAGAAGAAATATTCCAAAGAGCATATACTTGTTCTTATTTTTATCTATTATTATAAAGGTTTTCTTTCCATTGGCGATATTCAGACATTGTTAAAGCCAATTACGGACAAATATTTTCATACAGAAGAATCATTTACGATAGAAGATATCTATGAAGAGATTTTTGGCATGCAGCAGGAAGAAGTGGAGATGCTGAAGAAAGACGTCATGGAGAAATATGAAAAGGCTGAAAATACCTTCCAAGATGCGCCAGAAGAGGATCAGGAATTTTTAAGAAAATTCTCCTTTATTTGTCTTTTAGGCTTTGATGTATATATGAAGAAAATGCTGATTGAAAAGTTGATTGATGATATGAGAGAGACAGAAAAAGAAGAAAATAACTGATAATGGTTGAAATAATCTGTTAATTATATTATACTGAAAATGGTGTAAACGTAAAAGGAGGCATTTTATGGCTATTTCAGGCATTGCAGCAATTTCAGGAATGGAACAGTATAGTATATCATCGATCCACGGAAATCCATATAGTATGAATCCGATACAGAAAGTCGGGGATTCATCCGGGAATAGTGGAAAAGCGCTTGTGATTGCAAGTCCGAAGGAAGAAGATGGGTTATATGTAAAGGAGTTTGGTGAGCTTGAGAAAACCAGGAGCACAGCAATTGGTGAATTTGCTGAGATTCTTGAGCTTCAGGAGGATTCCCTTACACAAACAATGGAAGAGGAACAGAAAGCAAGTTTCAGCAACTACTTAAATGATACCATTGGTATGATGGGATTTCAGAATCGTTTGCGAGATCAGTTGAATGGTGTAGGATTTGTTCCATTTTCGTAGAATAGAATAAAGAAAAGGATAAAAGCATGTTACCTAAGTAGCATGCTTTTTTTGAACACACTTTTATCACAGTTTTACCATATTTTTTTCAAACTTTATCCATACAATGTCATATAGGGTATAGCGTGACAGTTGATGAAGGAGCGGTGTACCGGACATAAAAGGAGGACTGAAAAAGTGATTGAAGTTGAGAATCTGACAAAGAAATATGGTGACCATATTGCAGTAGATCATCTGTCGTTCCGGATTGGTAGTGTCAAATGATTTATGAAAAAAGAGTCAAAGAAAAGGGCTCTGATGAACC
>CAYUKO010000004.1:40251-54981 GCA_964445375.1 uncultured Roseburia sp. | reverse complement strand
TTTTAGAATGTAATAATATCGGTTATAATATAAAGGTTCCGTTTAGTGTAGTTCAGAGGCTTCCAGGTATCGGTGAGGATGTGAAAATCTATACTTATACCTGTGTTCGTGAGGATGCTTTTATTTTGTATGGCTTCTTATCAAAAGATGATTTATGGATATTCAAGAAGCTGATTACTGTTAATGGCATTGGACCAAAGGGCGCACTTGGTATATTATCTGCCATGAGTGCAGATGACCTTCGTTTTGCCATTATTGCCGGTGATGCCAAAGCCATTGCAAAAGCTCCGGGAATTGGTGCAAAGTCAGCGGAACGAATTATTCTGGACTTAAAGGATAAGATTGACTTAGAACCGATGCTTACACCACAGGAACCAGTTGCAGGCTCTGGACAGCTTCTTAATTCGGATGCTAAGAACGAAGCCATTGAAGCGATGACAGCTCTAGGCTATTCTGCTTCTGAGGCGGTGAAGGCGGTAAAACAGCTTACTATAACCGACGATATGGATTCCGGTGTCATCCTGAAAGAAGCATTAAAGATATTAGTAAGAAGCTAATGTGAAAAATCCATAAACGGAAGATTTTTCACAGAATTTTGGAAAGGCATGGAGATTAATATGGCTAACAGAGTCATTGAAACAAAGTTATTAGAAGAAGATAAGAAGTTAGAGGGAAGTTTGCGCCCTCAGACTTTAAATGATTATATTGGTCAACAGAAGGCGAAGGAAGTACTCAGTATTTACATAGAAGCTGCAAAGAAAAGGAATGATGCACTGGATCATGTACTGTTCTATGGTCCTCCGGGACTTGGTAAGACAACCCTTGCAGGCATCATTGCTAATGAGATGGGCGTTAATATCAAGGTCACAAGTGGACCTGCCATTGAGAAGCCGGGCGAAATGGCTGCCATTTTAAATAATCTGCAGGAAGGTGACCTCTTGTTCATTGATGAGATTCATCGATTAAACAGACAAGTTGAAGAGGTGCTTTATCCGGCAATGGAAGACTTTGCTATTGATATTATGATTGGTAAGGGAACTGCGGCACGTTCTGTACGATTGGATTTACCAAAGTTTACCTTAGTCGGTGCGACTACCAGAGTCGGTATGCTGACAGCCCCTTTGCGTGACCGATTTGGTGTTATTGAGCATCTGGAATTTTATTCTATTGATGAGTTAAAGTTGATTATTCAACATTCTGCAAGAATTTTGGATGTGGAAATTGATGAAAAAGGAGCCGTGGAGCTTGCACGAAGAAGCCGTGGAACCCCTCGTCTTGCAAATAGAATGTTAAAGCGTGTTCGAGACTTTGCACAGGTACGATTCGATGGACGTATTACAGAAGCCGTGGCCAATACAGCACTTGACTTACTGGATGTGGATAAGCTTGGACTTGACCAGACGGATCGAAATATTTTATACACAATGATTGAGAAGTTTAGTGGTGGACCGGTTGGGCTTGATACGCTTGCGGCTGCAATCGGTGAAGATAGCGGAACCATTGAAGATGTATATGAGCCATATTTGATCAAAAATGGGCTGATTACCAGAACCCCTCGAGGAAGAGTAGTGACAGACTTGACTTATCGGCATTTAGGACTTGCAATTCCCGACTGATTTGCTATAATATATCTTGTATAGGTAGATTTACATAACACAAGATAAGTTAAAGGGGGACATTTTATGTCTGCTAAAACAGATACAGAAGTTATAATTGGTGGTCAGGTTTTGACTCTTAGCGGTCATGAAAGTGAAGAATATTTACAAAGAGTAGCATCTTATATCAATAATAAACTGAATGAGTACAATAAGCTTGATAGCTTTAAGAGACAGAATTCTGACAGAAGAAATGTACTTATACAGCTTAATATCGCAGATGATTACTTTAAAGCAAAAGATCAGATTGAAGTTTTAAAGCAGGATTTGAAGGCGAAGGAAAATGAATTATATGACCTCAAGCATGAGTTGATTGCAACACAGATTAAGCTTGAGAATACTTCTAAATCCTTAAAGGAAACGCAGGAAAAGCTTCAAGAGAGTTCTAAGGAAATGGTTCGTATGGAAACAGAGCTTAAAGAATATAAAAAAGAATAAACTAAGAGAAATAAGAAGGCTGTCAGAAAAGAAAATGACAGTCTTTTTCAATCATAAAGGAATAAAATCATGATGAATAAGATGAAGAAAGTAGAGTTACTTGCTCCGGCAGGAGACTTTTCCTGTTTTATGGCAGCTATGAATGCCGGAGCAGACGCCGTATATCTGGGTGGAAGTAAATTCGGAGCAAGAGCTTATGCGAATAATTTTTCTCAGGAGGAAATCATAGAGGCTTTAAAAATTGCACATTTGTTAGGAAAACGTATTTATCTTACTGTGAATACACTGGTAAAGGAAAAAGAAATGCAGGAATTAATTCCTTACCTCCAACCATTGTATGATGCAGGTCTTGATGGCGTTATCATTCAGGATCTGGGTGTGTTTCAGGTATTGAAGAAGCATTTTCCGGGCTTAGAGCTTCATGCAAGTACACAGATGACAATTACTGGTGTATATGGTGCGAAATTTCTAAAGGAACTTGGTGCCTGCCGAATTGTTCCGGCAAGAGAGCTTTCCTTAGAGGAACTCAAAACCATAAAAGAAGAAACAGGTCTTGAAATAGAGACTTTTATTCATGGTGCTATGTGTTATGGGTATTCCGGTCAATGTCTTCTCAGCTCCATTTTAGGTGGCAGAAGTGGCAATAGAGGACGCTGCGCTGGTCCTTGCAGGCTTCCTTATAAGGATGCAAAAGGTAATACCATTTATCCACTTAGCTTAAAGGATATGTATACCTTGCCTTTGATTCCTAAGTTGATAGAAGCTGGCATTGATTCTTTTAAGATTGAAGGCAGAATGAAGAGTCCTGAATATGTTGCAGGCGTAACTGCAATGTATCGTAAATACATTGATCTCTATCTTGCAAACCCGGAAAAACCATATAAAATCTCAGCAGAGGACGAAGCAATCCTTCGTGGACTCTATATAAGATCCGATACTTGCACCGGATATTACATGCAGCATAATAATAAATCCATGGTAACATTAAAGGAACCGGGATATTCCGGTTGTTCCGAGGAAGTCCTGCAAAATATTCGAAATAAGTATCTGAATACGAAGAAAACGCTGCCAATTCAAGGAAAGATTCGTGTTTTTAAAGACACACCGGCAGAATTAACATTAACTTACCGTGACATTACTGTCAGTGCAAAAGGTGATGTGGTAAGTTCTGCAATGAATCGTCCTTTGGCAGAAGAGGATATTCGAAATAAAATATGCAAACTTGGAGATACGATTTTTTCTATGGAAGAGCTTGTGGTTGAAACAGACAATGCTTCCTTTATGCCGGTAAAAGCGTTAAATGAATTAAGGCGACAAGCATGTCTTATGTTGGAAGAAGCTATACTTAAGCCTTACTTGCAAAGGAATCACCAAGATATAGATATTCCGAATAGTAGCGAAGCGGGTAGAAATCCTTTTAAACAGGAAAAATCTATGCAGCAAAAAGCAAGAGCGTTATTCGTATCTGTTTCAACCCATGAACAGTTGCAAGCTATTTTTGCCACGGATAACAATGCTCAGATTGATGGCATCTATCTTTCATCAGACCTTCTTTTTGAAAAGAATTCAGAAAAGGTAATGCAGCTGCTACAAAATCATGCAGAAATAGATTATTACCTTGCTATGCCAAATATCTTAAGAAAACGTTCCTATAAATATCTGGAACAAATAGAAGAAAGTTTAAAAAATCCAATATGGAAAGGTGTATTGATTCGTAATATTGAAACCTTCCGTTGGTTACAGGAAACAGAATACCAAGGTGAATATCTTGCAGATTACTCCGTATATGCATGGAATCTGGAAACGATATCACTTTATGAAAAGCTTTTCAACCGCATTACGATTCCGGTTGAATTAAATAAGAAGGAAACCTATTCTTTAGGAAATCTGGAACATTGCGAGATGTTGTTATACGGAAGACTTCCTCTTATGTATTCTGCAAACTGTGTAAGAAAAACATTGGTGCATTGTGAAAACCAGGCATCTGCCAAGCCGGAAGTTTATAAACTGACCGACCGTTATCAGAATCGTTTTCCAATTTTACAGAATTGTCTGCATTGCTACAATGTCCTGTATAATACAGTTCCAATGTCTCTGCATAGCCAGTTAAAAGCACTTATGAACTGCAACTGTGCAGTTTATCGTATTGAATTCTCTTTAGAAAATGAACAGGAAACAAAAGAGGTTCTGAATTATTACTTAAGCGCTATAAATTCTTATGAAAACGGGGTAGACAACAAGAAAGAATTTCCATTTGAACAATTTACGAATGGACACTATAAACGCGGGGTAGAATAAACAACAATGTTAAAAGCAGTTATTGAATTATCAAATTATATATTAATCATTAATATGTTATTATATGTGCTAATCAGTTTTATATTGATTCCGTTTGAGGACAGCAAAAGGAAACGGTTTGCACTGTTCATCCAGAATGTACTTACTTTCCTAAATCATTTGACGGGAAGTCTTGTTTTGTTGTCAGTAGAAAGAGATACATCCTATTTCTTTCTGATGCTGTTTCAAATGGTAGTAGTATTTTCGTTTCTGGTACTGATGCGGGCAATTTATCCGAAAACCAACAGGCTTATTCTAAATCATACGGCAATGTTGCTCTCGATTAGTTTTGTCATTCTGACACGACTGTCATTAACTCGTTCCGTACGACAATTTGCTATTGTTGCCGTTTCACTGATTGTTGCACTGGTGATTCCTCTTGTTTCAAAGCATATTCGATTACTGCAAAAATGCCGTTTTATATTTGCTGCGATAGGAATTCTTATTTTAGCGGCAGTCCTTATCACAGGAAGTATCACAAATGGTTCCAAGCTTGCCTTTTCTATTATGGGAGTGTCCTTTCAGCCATCAGAGTTTATTAAGATGCTCTATGTGCTGTTTCTTGCTGGAATGTTGTATCGTGCTGATAAGTTTAGAAATATTTTCTTGTCAGCAGTGCTTGCAGCCATTCATGTATTGATTTTGGTAGCCTCCAGAGATTTGGGAAGTGCGTTGATTTTTTATACGGTTTATATCGTCCTGCTTTATATTGCGACAACCAGAAAGCGATATCTGATTCTTGGTCTGGCAGGTGCAGCGGTTGCTTCTTATGCAGCCTATTTACTTTTTTCTCATGTACAGGTCAGAGTAAGTGCCTGGCTGGATCCTTGGAGTGATGTCAACAATACAGGATATCAGATTGCACAGTCTCTTTTTGCAATCGGAACAGGCGGCTGGTTTGGTATGGGTATCGGTGGTGGTATGCCTCAAACGATTCCGTATGTAGAACAGGACTTTATCTTTTCTGCTATATGTGAGGAATTTGGTGTTATTTATGGCATTTGTGTCATTTTATTATGTTTAAATCTTTTCCTCGAAATTACACACATAGCTTATTCTTGTAAAGACCGTTTTATGAAGCTTGCATCCTATGGACTTGGAATCACTTATATATTTCAGTTGTTCCTGACAATCGGCGGTAACATCAAGTTTATTCCATTGACCGGTGTTACCCTGCCCCTTATAAGTTATGGTGGTAGTTCTGTTCTGGCTACCTTGATGATGCTTTCTCTTGTACAAAGCTTATATCAGGAACATAGGACACTTCTTGCAGAGGATGATGAGTATGCCGAGCCAGTCAGTCATACCTGGCAGATAAATATTATATCTGGAGTCTTTGTGTGTTTATTTGCGGTTGTGTCAGTTTATCTGGCACATTATGTTTATTATGACAGCGCAAAAGTTATCAATAACACATATAACACTAAACGTCAGGAAGTATTGGCTTCCAAAACCATCCGTGGTGACATTCTCGCCTCTGATGGTTCTATACTTGCTACAACCTTACAGGAAGAACAAGGTGAAAGAAGATATTACCCCTATGGAGAAATGTTTTCCCATGCAATTGGTTATTCTGAAAATGGGCGTATGGGTGTTGAGCAGTCAGCCAATATCTATCTGGTGTCCTCTGATGTTTCTTTGAATCAAAAAGTACAGGATAATCTGGATGACGTAAAGCATATGGGTAATACTGTTTATACTACCTTTGATACGGATTTACAAAAGGTTGCATACAATGCACTTGGAATTTATGATGGAGCAATTATTGTTACGGAGCCAACTACAGGTAAGGTTCTTGCAATGGTATCAAAACCGGATTTTGATCCTAATACCATTATCGAAGAATGGGAGTCTGTTATTCAGGATGAAAAAAGCTCCATTCTTGTAAACAGAGCAACGCAGGGGTTATATCCTCCCGGTTCAACCTTTAAAATATTAACTGCATTGGAGTATATCAGAGAGAATTCGGACGATTATACCAACTATACTTTTGCATGTAATGGTTCTTTTTCAAATGACGACAGTACGATTCGATGTTATCATGGAACAAAGCACGGAGATATAGATTTTGTAACTTCTTTTGCAAAATCCTGCAATTCTTCTTTTGCAAACATTGGACTACAATTGAATCGTGATGATTTTGCAGATACCTTAGAAAAACTGCTATTTAATCAGGAATTACCAGTAGATTTTGTTAGCAATAAAAGTAAAATCAATGTATCAAGAACAACCAGCGAAAGTAATATGATGCAGGCTGCCATTGGTCAGGGGACAACCCAGATGACACCGCTTCATCTTGCTATGATTACTTCTATGATTGCTAATGATGGCGAAATGATGGTTCCATATACTATTGAGAAGATTGAAACGGCAAACGGAACTACTGTTAAGCAGTTCCAACCAAAATCTTTAGGACAGCTTATTACCCAGGAAGAAGCTGCTGCGCTCAAAGAGCTTATGATTGCTGTTGTAGAAGAGGGTACCGGAACCAGACTACAGGGGCAAAATTATAAAGCCGCCGGTAAAACGGGTTCTGCTGAATATAGCAATACAACGTCAGAATCACATGCATGGTTTACTGCTTTTTCTTATGATACAGATAATCCCATTCAAGTAACCGTTATTGTTGAAGGCGGTGGTTCTGGTGGTGAATATGCAGTTCCGATTGCACGTCAAATATTTGATGAATATTATGCAAAATAGATCTTTAAACTGATATTTTGCTAAAATTGTTAGAAATAGACAATAATACTTTGTAATTTCTCTAAAAATGGTGTATATTAAATATAAGTAAGCGTCGAAGTACGCATAAACAGGAATGATTGCAAACAGAATCGTTCTTTACAAAATACCCACAGGAGGGGGCGGCAACATGCTTAACCGTTTATTTGGTAATTACTTAGTAGAGAAAAAATGTATTACGCAAGAGCAATTGGAACATCTACTACCTGTCCCACAGGAATTAATTGCTGACATTGAAACTATTGCTGTAGTTCGTAAAGTATTAACACCGGCACAGGTTCAGACCGTATTTGACAAAATAGACCGTTCGACAACTCGATTCGGTGATGCGGCATTAGAAGAAGGGCTGATTTCCGATGACCGATTGGATCATTTAATTTCTTTTCAGACCAATGCATTCATGAAATTCATGCAATTATTGGTGAATGAGAATTATATCCGGATGGATCAGTTAAATCAGATTATCAGTTCATTCCAAACGGATAATGAATATACGGATTCACAGATGAATTCTTTGATGCTTGATGATCTGGAAGAAATTATTAAGATTTTTGTTCCTTTGAAGAATAAGCAACTGCAAGAGCTTACAGAAACTCTAATACAAACCATCAAGCGCTTGATTGATAAGGAAGTATACCTGGACAAGGCTTATGCTTCCAATTCCATTCAGCTTGACAGTTACGCTGGCCAGATGGTGACAGGCGACATGAATTTCAAGTTGTATTTAAGCGGTTCTGGAAACAATCTTCTGGGAATTGCAAACTACTTTACAGGAGATAGATATACGAATCTGAACGAAGATGCTTTGGATAATATCGGTGAATTTATCAACTGTGTAAATGGTTTATTTGCAACGAATTTGAGTTACGGTGATATCGTGATTGATATGAGTTCGCCAGATTATTCTTTGGATGGACTGTATCTGAATGAGAATAAATTATTTGTTATTCCAATTCATGCAAATGGTTTCTGTTTCCGTGCAATATATGAAATATATCAGTAGATAAAGTGAGGAGATTCAATATGCATACAGTTATGATTGTCGACGACTCTAAGACATCTAGAAGTGTTTTAAGAAATATTTTGGAATCAAACAACTATGAAGTTGTTGCTGAAGCTGAAAACGGAGAAGAAGGCTATGAAAAGTATCAGGAGTTCAAGCCTGATTTTGTAACACTTGATATTACCATGCCAATTATGGATGGCATTGAAACTTTAGTAAAAATCAAAGAATTTGATCCGACAGCCAATGTAATTATGGTTACTGCAGCTGGACAAAAACACAAAATGCTCGAAGCAATTAAGCTTGGCGCTGCGGAATTTGTTACAAAGCCTTTTGAAACAGAGCAGATTATCAGTATTTTAGAAAGTATTAAATAGCATTTACGATGCACCATACAGGAGGAAACGCCATGATTGAAGCAACAAGCTGTGGAGGCGTCGTTATATTCAGGGGAAAAATTCTTTTACTGTACAAGAATTTTAAGAACAGATATGAAGGCTGGGTTCTGCCAAAAGGAACCGTAGAAGAGGGGGAAAAACATATCGAAACGGCTCTCCGCGAAGTTTTTGAAGAATCCGGGGTAAAAGCAACCGTTATGAAGTACATAGGAAAAAGTGAGTACACCTTTTCTGTACCACAGGATGTTGTTACGAAGGAAGTTCATTGGTATCTGATGATGGCTGACAGCTATTACAGTAAGCCACAAAAAGAGGAATATTTTGAAGATTCCGGTTATTACAAATACCATGAAGCCTATCATTTGCTTAAATTCTCAAATGAAAAGCAAATATTAGAACAGGCTTATCAGGAATATCAGGAATTACGTAAGAAGAAACAATGGATAAAGCCAAGTCAGTAAGAAGGTCGAAAGACCTTCTTTTAAATTGTTTCATTTTATGTTAAAATAGCAATTGGTTACATAACTAATTTCAGAATGGGTATATTAGGAGTTGATTGGTATGCGTTTTTATAAAAAATTATATACAAGTCCATCCCTGCAAAAGAAGAGACGACAAATTGTCTGGAAATTAAAGGCAGGTAAAACCTTACCCTTTGTTTATGTAATCACTTTAGCGGAACAGAATGATTTAATGGATATCTATCATAGTGTTCTGTTAAAGCAACCTTATTATCGTAAGAATCCACCCTATGTAATTGGTATCGCTGACAGTTATCCGGCGGCAGTAGAACTTGTTCAGACCATTCTTCAGGATGTCAATTCACAAACAGGCGGCTATGACATAAAAACATTTTGTTACAATCAGTAACTATAAGGGGATATTATGCTGTCAGTAGTATTAACCATATTGAAATTTGTTGGAATTACTATACTCGTTTTACTGGGAATTCTTTTATTTATCATATGTCTGGTTTTATTTGTACCAATTTGTTACAAAGCAGATGGCTTTTATAAAGATTCCTATCGTGTACGGGCAAAGGTAAGCTGGTTACTTCATATTGTATCCTTTTCCTTATTTTATGAAAAAGAACAGCCATTTCAAATGAAGCTTCGAATCTTTGGAATCCCTGTTTTTGATAATCTTCAAAAGAAGGAAAAAGAAAAAGGAAAAAAATCTAAAAAACATACCCGTGTCAAGGAGGAGACAACTCCTGAAATCGTAGCGTCATCGATTCCTGAAAAAAATGTTGAAGTAGTTTCTAAACAGGAAGCAACCAAAATGGAAGACGCAAAAACAGACAAAATCTCATCTGAGAAACAGGAAACGGCAAAAGTAACAGAAAAAGAAAAGATAAAACGAAACCGCAACAAAATCAGCCTTTGGCAAAGAATCAAAAATATCTTTTCAAAGCTCACCGGCTTCTTCCGAAATATAAAGTACACATTTTACAGGATATGTGCTACAATAAAAAGCATAAAAGATAACATAACATATTATGTGGAATTATTACAAAAAGATTCCACGAAGGCGGCAATTGCTGCTTGTAAAAAGCAGTTATTGCGAATATTTAAAAACCTGAAACCCCAGAAATATCAGGTAAATCTTCATATTGGTATGGAAGATCCTGCTACCATGGGGGATATACTGGGCGTATGGGGTATGCTATATCCGATTCATGTAGGACATGTTGATTTATGCCCTGATTTTGAACAGGCTGTTTTTGAAGGAGAGTTTTACTGCAAAGGCAGAGTAACAGTATACGTTTATATATGGACATTAATGATTATATTATTTGATAAGAACATCAGACACTTAAGAAAATGTCTGGTGCGGGAGGGTAAGTAAAGTATGGCAGATAATAGTTTTCAGGGAATTGTTAGCAGCATGATGAAAGGAATGGAAGGATTTCTTTCTTCCAAAACGGTAGTTGGTGAACCAACTCAAATAGGCGATACTACCATTATTCCTTTGGTGGATGTTACCTTTGGTGTTGGTGCAGGTGCATCTGTTCAGGATAAGAAAAATGGTGGCGGTGGCGGAATGTCCGGTAAGATGAGTCCAAGTGCTGTGCTTGTCATTAAGAATGGACAGATTAAGCTGGTTAATATCAAGAATCAGGACAGTGTAACAAAGGTTCTGGATATGATCCCTGATCTGGTAGATAAGTTCACTGCCGGTAAAGAAAATATGCCAAGCGATGATGAAGCAATCAAGGCTGCATTTCCAGAAGGAAAAGCAAAAGAAGAGGCCAAATAAAAGCTATCAAAACGAAAAAGGAATCATATAATAGAATAAGAAGGAATATCAGGAGCTGCTGTGAATGAAAAGGCTTATAGGATATACAATATTTTGGATTGGAATTGGTATGCTGCTGATGTTATTAATTACCAATATATGGATTGGAATATTTTTGATTATTATTCTATTGATTATAGGATTCAATTTATTTGACTGCGGATGTTAATGCGAGAGATTTACAACTGGAAGTATTTCCGCAATATTAAGGGAAGACAATGTTGTCGATATAATAATTTTAAGGGAGTATGCATAATGGTGAATTTTGATGAGAAGCTCACGAAGGCTGAAAACCCGGACGAAATCAAGAAATTGAAGGTCTGGATGTTTCAGGAGCAAGTCAGAATTCAGGCGCAAAAGGAAGAACTTGCGGAATTAAACCGTGAGTTGCAGCGAGAGAAAAGGGCTATCGCAAGAGAGAGAAATGCGTTAAACATACAGGTCGAGGCAGAAAATAAGCGTTTCCAGAACAATGAGATATTTATGGCGAAGAAGCAGAAGATTATAGAGGATGCTTATCGTCAGCTTGCGTTGGACAAGAAAGCTCTTGAATGTGAGCGCTTGAATTTTGAATACGAAAAAGGAAGATATAAGAGACAGCGCATGTCAGGTGCAAGAACAGCACATGTGGAGGCCAGTACATTTGATGCAACCATGTTCTTTCGTGGCATTGATAATGAGCTTGCGCTCAGAAAACGGTATAAAGAGCTGTTAAAAATCTTTCATCCCGATAATAAGTGCGGTGATTCTAAAACCTTATTACGAATTCAGGCCGAGTATGAGAAGATAAAAAGAGAATATTACGAAGTATAGTATCGTAAAATAGAAATAGGCAAATAACTTTTTAAACGAATGAAAAGTCATTTGCTTATTTTTATGGAATAGTAGTAAATCTACGAAATAAGGGCAAAAAAATAGAAAGTACAAAAGTACTTTCTATCATATTATACATATCTAATTAAGCTCTTTCAACACATCCGGATCTTAAGCAGCTTGTACAAACATGCATTCTCTTTGAAGCTCCGTTTACTTTGCATTTTACTCTCTTAACATTTGAATTCCAAATTGCATTGGATCTTCTATGAGAATGGCTTACGTTATTACCGAAATGAACGCCCTTGCCACAAACATCACACTTTGCCATAGTTAGCACCTCCTCGACGATACTAAGTCATTCGACTCACAACAGTAGTATATTACCAAAAAAAAATTGATTTGGCAAGATATAATTTTAATTTTTATAAAAAATAAGGGTAAACTATAGAAATACATGTTTCTTTTTTATAGAAATACGGTTATAATAGTAGCGATACTGGTAACGATTCTATCATGAACATAAATCGGTCAAACGTTACCAATAAGGAATAAAAAGGAGGATTTCTATGAAAGGTTCAATGAATACCCATTTGGGCAACATCATTATTGATCCGGAAGTTATCGCACAGTACGCAGGCAGCGTTGCCGTTGAGTGCTTCGGTATCGTCGGAATGGCCTCAGTTAATGTAAAAGATGGCTTAGTGAAATTACTTATGAAAGAAAGCATTACTCATGGAATATCAGTGAATATCGTTAACAATAAATTAATTCTTGATTTTCATGTTATTGTTGCGTATGGTGTAAGTATTGTCACAGTATGCGACAATCTGCTCAGCAATGTTAAATATAAAGTGGAAAACTTTACAGGACTCGAAATTGAAAAAATCAACATTTTCGTTGAAGGCGTTCGAGTGATAGATTAAGGAGGATTTTTTAAAGTGGGTTTAAATGTAATCGACGCGAACATGCTTGCAAAGATGTTTCTCGCCGGAGCAAAGAATTTGGAGCATAAGAAAGAATGGATTAACGAATTAAACGTTTTTCCGGTTCCGGATGGTGATACAGGTACCAATATGTCAATGACTATCATGTCAGCTGCAAAAGAAGTTGCTGCATTAACAGAGCCTGATATGGCTTCCCTTGCCAAAGCAATTTCTTCCGGTTCCCTTAGAGGAGCAAGAGGTAACTCCGGTGTTATTCTTTCTCAGCTCTTCCGTGGTTTTACGAAAGTAATCAGTGAATATGATGAGATAAATGTTGCGATTCTTGCTTCCGCATGTGAAAAGGCTGTTGAAACTGCTTATAAGGCGGTTATGAAGCCAAAGGAAGGTACAATTCTTACCGTTGCAAAGGGTGCCGCTAAGAGAGCAAATGACTTAGCTGTTGCAGGAGAAAAGGATCTTGAAATCTTCATCAGTGAAGTTATTAAAGAAGCAGAAATCGTTCTTTCTCAGACTCCTGAAATGCTTCCTGTCTTAAAACAGGCTGGCGTTGTTGATTCAGGCGGACAGGGACTTGTTGAAGTATTAAAGGGTGCTTTTGAGGCATTCTTAGGAAAAGAATTAGATTTAAGCCTTGATGCTATTCCACAGGCTTCTGTAAATAAGAGTGCACTTACTCCAAATATCGAAGCACAGGCACAGGCAGAAATCAAGTTCTGTTATTGTACACAGTTCTTAATTATGCTCAACAAGCCATTTAATATTAAGCATGAAATGGACTTCAAGGAATATCTGGAATCGATTGGTGATTCTATTGTCGTTGTTGCCGATGATGAAATTGTAAAGGTACACGTTCATACAAATGATCCTGGTCTTGCGATGCAAAAGGCTTTATTATATGGTTCCTTAACCACCATTATTATTGAAAACATGCGTCTTGAGAGAGATGAGAAGGTTTCTGATATGATGGAAAAGCAGATGCAGGATGCTTCCACCGTTGAAATCTCAAAAGAAGTTACTGCTGCGGAACCGGAAGTTCCAATGGAGCATAAGGATACCGGTTTCATTGCCGTTTCTATTGGAGAAGGTATGAATGAAATCTTCCGTTCCCTTGGTGTGGACTACATCATTGAAGGTGGTCAGACCATGAATCCAAGTACCGAAGATATGTTAAATGCCATTGAGAAGATCAATGCCGATAATATTTTCATCTTCCCGAATAATAAAAATATTGTTCTTGCTGCCAATCAGGCAAAGGAATTAACAACCGACAAGAATGTTATTGTTATTCCAACCAAGACAGTACCACAGGGAATTACAGCTATTATTAACTATGTTCCAGATGTTACTACCGAAGAAAATGAAGCCGTTATGACAGAAGAATCATCCAAGGTAGCAACCGGTCAGGTTACTTATGCAGTTCGTGATACCATGATTGATGACAAAGAGATTCATCAGGGAGACTATATGGGCATCGGTGATAAGGGTATCTTATCCGTTGGTACTGATTTACAGGAAGTTGCTTTTGAAATGATTTCCGAAATCATGAAGAATGATTATGAATTAATTAGTATTTACTATGGTGCTGATATAACAGAAGACCAGGCAAATGAGCTTGTTTCCAGAGTAGAAGAGGCTTTTGGTTCCTGCGATGTTGAATTACAGTTTGGCGGACAGCCAATTTATTCTTATATTGTTTCAGCAGAATAAGAAATTATATGTATAGAAAGGACGGTCAATCCGTCCTTTTTTAACACAAGGATACGATGATATGAAATTAACAGACGAAATTACGAATATCCGTGGAATCGGAGAAAAGACAGCTGCATTTTACCATAAACTAAATCTCTATACCGTACATGATTTAATTCAGTATTATCCAAGGGACTATGAAGAATGGAAAGATATCGTACGCATTTCTGAACTGTGTACAGAACAGGTTCAGTCCATTCGTGCCACTGTGTTACATGCCCCACAAACTGTTCATATAAGACGAAATATGTCGATTACAACCGTACAGGTAAAGGATTCCAGTGGTTTTTGCGAGCTCTCCTATTTTAATATGCCTTATATGAAGAATGCCCTGCAACCTGGAAAGCAAT
>CAYUKO010000004.1:0-40151 GCA_964445375.1 uncultured Roseburia sp. | reverse complement strand
CTCTCCTATTTTAATATGCCTTATATGAAGAATGCCCTGCAACCTGGAAAGCAATGGAAAGATATCGTACGCATTTCTGAACTGTGTACAGAACAGGTTCAGTCCATTCGTGCCACTGTGTTACATGCCCCACAAACTGTTCATATAAGACGAAATATGTCGATTACAACCGTACAGGTAAAGGATTCCAGTGGTTTTTGCGAGCTCTCCTATTTTAATATGCCTTATATGAAGAATGCCCTGCAACCTGGAAAGCAATACATCCTTCGTGGACGTGTCGTTATGCGAAAAAACAAAATCACCATGGAGCATCCTAAAATCATCACGGAAGAAGAATTTGCGCGAAATCTTCACAAATTAACTCCAATATACAGTACAACCAAGGGGCTTACTGCACAAGCAATCTCAAAAGCTGTTCGTGTTGCCCTAGAAAATATTTCGCAAAAAGAAGATTACTTACCAGAAGACATCCGCAGGGAATATCATTTACCGGATTTATCGGAAGCAATCTCTGGTATCCATTTTCCAGAAAGCAAAGATCAGCTGATTCTGGCGCGAAAGAGACTGGTTTTTGAAGAATTTCTGTTCTTTATCCTGTCCGTTATGTCATTAAAGGATATGACACAGCAGGAAATTACGGATTCTCCAATGATGAAGATTGATGCGTGTCAGGAATTCATCGAAAAGCTTCCTTACGAGCTGACCAACGCCCAGAAAAAGGTATGGCATGAAATAGAAGAAGACTTATGTTCCACGCATCTGATGAATCGACTTGTGCAGGGTGATGTTGGTTCCGGTAAGACCATTGTTGCTATATTGGCAATTTTTATGTGTGTCATGAATCACAAGCAGGCAGCCTTTATGGCTCCGACAGAAGTTCTTGCAAAGCAACATTATGAATCCTTTTTGGAATTAATCGAGCAATATCAACTGCCTTTTAAGCCGGTATTACTAACAGGTTCTCTGACAGCTAAGGAAAAGAGAGAAGCAAAGGAGAAAATAAAGCTTGGATTATGCAATGTTGTCATCGGAACACAGGCATTGATACAGGATAATGTGGAATATTATGATTTGAAGCTTGTAATTACGGACGAACAACATCGTTTTGGCGTAAAACAGCGTGAAACCCTTGCACAGAAAGGAATTCAGACGCATGTCCTTGTCATGAGTGCAACACCGATTCCACGTACACTGGCTTTGATTCTTTATGGTGATTTATCCATTTCTGTCATGGACGAGCTTCCGGCCAACAGACTTCCTATTAAGAACTGTGTCGTTGGCATAGATTATCGCCAAAAAGCTTATGCATTCATTGCCAAAGAAGTTGAAAATGGCAGACAAGCATATGTGATTTGTCCCATGGTTGAGGCCTCAGAAGACGAAGAGGGCAGTCAGACTAATCTGGAAAATGTTATCGATTACACCGAAAAACTGCGTCAGGCTTTACCAAACTCCATAAATGTAGCTTATCTGCACGGTCAGATGAAGCCTAAAGAAAAAAATGCCATTATGGAAGAATATGCACAGGGTAAGATTCAAGTATTAGTTTCCACAACCGTTATTGAAGTTGGTATTAATGTTCCAAATGCGACCGTTATGATGGTAGAAAATGCCGAACGCTTTGGACTTGCACAGCTCCATCAGCTTCGTGGCCGTGTTGGACGAGGAAAGCATCAGTCCTATTGTATTTTTATCAGCACGACCAAACAACCGGATACACTGGAACGTTTACAGGTCTTAAACAAATCCAACGACGGATTCTTTATTTCATCCGAAGATATGCGTTTGCGAGGTCCAGGTGACCTTTTCGGAATACGACAGAGTGGTCAATTTCGTTTTCGTTTAGGTGATATTTACCAGGACGCATCTATTTTGCAGACTGCACAGGAATGTGCTGCTTCCCTCTATCAAGCGCAGGAAGAGAAAGAAATGACATTAAGTCAAGATTATCAGAGATTTTGGCAATACTATAATGAGAATATCTCATCGAGTGTTGACTTTATCAACATCTAACAGTAGAATATAGGAAGTTGACGAAAAATCAAGAAATACCTAAAATCTTTTTGATTTTAGTTTCAAAAATCAGGGGGTCCATATAATATGGCAAAGATTGCAATTGTTACCGACAGTAATAGTGGTATTACCCAGGCACAGGCAAAGGAGCTTGGAATCAGCGTAATTCCAATGCCTTTTATGATTGACGGGGAAACCTATTATGAAGAAATCACGCTATCTCGTGAAGATTTTTACAAAAGACTGGCAGAGAATGCAGATATTTCGACTTCGCAGCCTTCACCAGATTCTATAATCCAGTTGTGGGATAATCTTTTAACCACACATGATGAAATTGTTCATATTCCCATGTCAAGTGGCTTGAGTGGTTCATGTCAGACAGCCATGATGCTTGCGCAGGATTATGATGGAAAAGTACAGGTTGTTAATAACCAGCGTATTTCTGTTACACAAAGACAGTCCGCAGTAGATGCGATTGCTCTTGCAGAAAGTGGTAAAAACAGTAAAGAAATAAAAGAAATACTGGAAAATGACAAGTTTAATTCCAGTATTTATATCATGATTGACACCTTATATTATCTGAAGAAGGGTGGAAGAGTGACACCAGCCGCAGCGGCTCTTGGAACATTGCTTCGTTTGAAACCGGTTCTCCAGATTCAGGGTGAAAAGCTGGATGCATTTGCAAAAGCAAGAACCGTCAATCAGGCAAAATCCATTATGATGACAGCCATTCAAAATGATATTGAAAAACGTTTTGGTGGTGTTTCTAAGGAGAATCCAATCTATTTGCAAATTGCTCATACACAAAATGAAGAAGCAGCAAACCAGCTCAAGGCAGAGCTGCAGGAAATGTTCCCGGATTATCCGATTTATATTGATCACTTATCCTTAAGTGTATCCTGTCATATCGGACCTGGTTCACTGGCGATTGCATGCTGTAAGAAGTTAATATAGAATATAAGAAAACCTTGATTTCGTTTCTTTAAAGAAGCGAAATCAAGGTTTTTGTTTACTTTATGAGAAAAGTGCTAAGCTTATATTTTACGCTAAAGCAGCTGTAATAATAGCCATGGAGTAAACTTCAATCGCGTTACATCCACGGGATAAGTCATTGATTGGTGCATTTAATCCAAGCAAGATTGGACCGTATGCTTCAAAGTTACCAAGACGCTGCGCAATTTTGTAACCAATGTTTCCTGAATTAATATCAGGGAAGATAAAGGTATTTGCATGTCCAGCAACAGCAGATTCTGGACATTTTGTACGTGCAACTCTAGGAGAAACAGCAGCATCGAACTGCATTTCGCCATCAATTGGAAGATTTGGATATTTAACCTTTGCTTTCTTAGCTGCATTACGCATCTTATCTACATCGTCGCCTGCACCTGAACCATGGGTAGAATAGCTTAAGAATGCAACCTGAGGATTTACACCGAATTCTTTTGCACATGTTGCAATTTCTCCAGCCATTTCAGCAAGCTCATCCTCTGTTGGATTGATGTTAATAGCACAATCTCCCATAGCAAGCACTTCGTTTTCACCGGTAGCAGAAGGACGAACTAAGATGAAGCACGAAGAAACGATAGAATATCCTGGCTTTGTTTTAATAATCTGAAGTGCCGGACGTACGGTGTCAGCAGTAGAATAGGTTGCTCCACCAAGTAATGCATCCGCAACTCCCATTTTTACCAACATGGTTCCAAAATAATTCGGCTGGGCAAGAAGTTTTCTTGCTTCCTCCGGAGTCATCCCCTTGCTTTTACGAAGCTCACAAAAAAGTTCAACCATTTCATCAATGCGATCATAGTTATTTGGATCGATAATAAGTGCTCCACGAATATTGTATCCAGCTTCTTCCGCTGCGCTATAAACAGCTTCTTCATTACCAACAAGAATTGGATGAAGGAAGCTACTGGCTAAAAGTCTGGAAGCTGCCTCAAGAATACGAGCATCCGTTCCTTCTGTAAATACAATCGATTTAGGACTTTTCTTTAATTTATCAATCATTTTTCCGAATCCATGCATCATAATAAAATTCCTCTCTTTTCGCAGTTAAATATTTTTGTTTATATGAAAGCGTTTACACTGTGATATTTAGTGATATTCGCCTTTTCTCTAACTTTATTGTATACAATTTTTTTACATTTGCAATGCTTGTATTGAAATAAATGCACAAAAAAATATAAAATTTTAAGTGAAACGTGTACATATTCAAGTACAATCTGCTTAATCTTCCAAATGATAGTGATTACAAAGTGTGTCCAGAAACATATGTTTGTTTTTCTTCCATTTTTTATTTGCAATCAAAAAAAGTTATGCTATAATATCATGATGGTATTATGTCTACAAGATCTATGATACAATACCATTCTCTATTTTAATAACGCAACGAAGGAGCGTAAGATGGCAAAGACAGACAATGTTTATGACGCTTCGAGCATTACCGTTCTGGAGGGCTTGGAAGCAGTAAGAAAAAGACCTGGTATGTACATTGGTAGTGTATCCACCAAGGGCTTGAATCATTTAATATATGAAATTGTAGATAACTCCGTAGATGAACATCTTGCAGGAGTATGTAATGAGATTCGTGTTACATTAGAGGCTGATGGTTCCGCTACGATTAGTGATAATGGTAGAGGTATCCCCGTTGGAATGCACGCAAAAGGTGTAAGTGCAGAACGTGTTATCTTTACGACACTTCATGCAGGTGGTAAATTCGATAATTCTGCTTATAAGACCAGTGGTGGTCTGCACGGTGTAGGTTCTTCCGTTGTGAATGCTTTATCCACACAGCTTACCGTAACTGTTAAGAATGGTGGTTTGATTTATCAGGATCAATACGCTTATGGTAATCCTGTTACGGAATTGGTAGATGGTCTGCTTCCTGTTATAGGTAAGACAAGAGAAACAGGTACTACGATTAATTTTACACCTGATCCAACCATTTTCGATAAGACCAGATTTAAGGCAGAAGAAGTAAAGAGCAGACTTCATGAGACTGCTTATCTGAATCCTAAGCTGACTATTATCTTCGAAGATAAAAGAGGCGAAGTACCGGAAACCGTTACTTATCTGGAACCGGAAGGTATCGTAGGATATATTAAGGACTTAAATAAAAATAAAGAAGCCGTTCACGATATCATATATTTGACCGGAAAGAGTGATGATATCACAGTAGAATGTGCCTTCCAGTATGTGAATGAATTCCATGAGAACGTTCTGGGATTCTGTAATAATATTTATAATGCAGAAGGCGGTACTCATCTTACCGGTTTTAAAACAGTATTTACCAATGTAATCAATACTTATGCACGTGAATTAAATATTTTAAAGGAAAAAGATGTAAACTTTACTGGTGCTGATGTCCGAAACGGCATGACAGCAGTTGTTTCTATCAAGCACCCGGCTCCACGTTTTGAAGGTCAGACTAAGACAAAACTTGACAATCAGGATGCTGCCAAGGTTGTCAGCAAGGTTATCGGCGATGAGGTTACTCGTTTCTTTGACCGAAATGTGGAAACCTTAAAGAATGTCATTTCCTGTGCAGAAAAAGCTGCTAAAATCAGAAAAACCGAAGAAAAAGCCAAAACGAATATGCTGACCAAGCAGAAGTTTTCCTTTGATTCTAATGGTAAGCTGGCTAACTGCGAGTCAAAGGATTACAGTAAATGTGAAATCTTTATCGTAGAGGGTGATTCTGCGGGTGGCAGTGCAAAAACTGCCCGTGATAGAAGCTTTCAGGCGATTCTACCTATTCGTGGTAAGATTTTGAATGTAGAAAAGGCAAGTATCGATAAAGTACTTGCAAATGCAGAGATCAAAACTATGATCAATGCTTTTGGCTGTGGCTTTTCTGAAGGTTATGGTAATGATTTTGATATCACAAAGCTTCGTTATAATAAGATTGTTATTATGGCGGATGCCGACGTCGATGGTGCTCATATCAGTAACTTATTATTAACTTTATTCTATCGTTTTATGCCTGAGCTTATTTTCGAAGGTCATGTTTATATTGCTATGCCTCCTCTGTATAAAGCGATGCCTGCGAAAGGTCAGGAAGAGTACTTATATGATGATAAGGCACTTGAGAAATATCGTAAGACTCATAAAGGACCTTTTACCCTTCAGCGATACAAAGGTCTTGGCGAAATGGATGCACAGCAATTATGGGATACAACCCTGAATCCTGAAACAAGAATTTTAAAGCAGATTGAAATAGAAGATGCGAGAATGGCTTCCGAAGTAACAGAAATGCTGATGGGCACAGATGTTGCACCTAGAAAACAGTTTATCTATGAGCATGCAACGGATGCAGAACTTGATATTTAATCCTTTTGGAGGCAGTAATGGAAGAGAAGATAATTAAAACCGAATATTCGGATACCATGCAGAAATCATTTATTGATTATGCCATGAGTGTTATCATTGCACGAGCTTTGCCGGATGTAAGAGACGGTTTAAAGCCTGTACAGCGAAGAACTTTATACGATATGCATGAGTTGGGTATCCGATATGACAGACCTTATAGAAAAAGTGCACGTATCGTCGGTGATACGATGGGTAAATACCATCCACATGGCGACAGTTCTATTTATGAAGCTCTTGTTGTTCTGACACAAGACTTTAAAAAAGGAATACCATTAATCGACGGTCATGGTAACTTTGGTAACATCGAAGGTGATGGAGCCGCTGCCATGCGATACACAGAGGCTCGTTTACAGAAGATTACACAGGATGCGATTCTTGCTGATTTGGACAAGGATGTTGTTAATTTTTCTCCTAATTTTGATGAAACCGAGAAAGAACCTGATGTATTACCATGCCGATTCCCTAATCTTCTGGTAAATGGTTCGGAAGGTATTGCAGTAGGTATGGCAACCAGCATTCCACCGCACAATCTTTGTGAAGTCATTGATGCCATGAAGGCATATATGCTGAACGAAGACATTACCACCAAAGAATTAATGAAATATGTAAAGGGACCTGACTTCCCTACTGGTGGTATTGTATGTAATAAAGATGAACTTTTGAATATTTACGAAACTGGTGTAGGCAAAATCAAGATTCGTGGTACGGTAGATGTTGAAAAGGTAAAAGGTGGCAAATTAAACCTTGTCATTTCCGAAATTCCATATACCATGATTGGTGCAAATATTGGTAAGTTCCTACAGGATGTTGCTACTCTTTATGAACAGAAAAAAGCACCGGAAATTGTTGATATTTCAAATCAGTCATCCAAAGAAGGTATCCGTATTGTTATTGAACTGAAAAAAGATACGGATGTAGAGAACTTTAAGAACCTTCTTTATAAGAAGACTCGTCTGGAAGATACCTTTGGTGTTAACATGATTGCCATTTCCGATGGACGTCCTGAGACGATGGGACTTAAGAGCATCATTGCCAAGAATGTTGCATTCCAGTATGAAATCAATACCAGAAAGTATACGAACTTATTAAATAAAGAACTGGAAAAACGTGAGATTCAGGAAGGCTTGATTCGAGCATGCAATATCATTGATTTGATTATTGAAATCTTACGTGGTTCCAAAGACCGCAGCATGGTTAAGAACTGTCTGACAAGCGGTGTTACGGATGGTATCAACTTCCGCTCGAAAGAATCAAAACTTATGGCTTCCCAGCTTAATTTTACAGAAAAGCAGGCAAATGCAATCCTTGATATGCGTCTGTATAAGTTGATTGGTCTGGAAATCGAAGCTCTGATGAAAGAGCACAAGGAAACCACTGCAAATATCTATCGCTATGAAGATATTCTGGAACGCAGGGATTCCATGGCACAGGTTATCATGCAGGATTTGGATCAAATTAAGAAAGAGTATTCCAGACCTCGTAGAACAAGAATCGAAAATGCCGAAGAAGCTGTTTACGAAGAAAAGAAAATGGAAGAGATGGATATCATGTTCTTAATGGACAAGTTTGGTTATTGTAAGACCATTGACATGTCTACTTATGAACGTAATAAAGAAACGGTAATCACTGATTTTAAATATGTAATCAAATGTAAGAATACCGGAAGAATATGCATCTTTACAAATACCGGACAACTTTATACAATAAAGGTTACGGATATTCCATTTGGAAAGCTTAGAGATAAAGGTCAGCCAGTTGATAATATCAGTAATTACAATTCCAGCACGGAAGAGATTATTACCATTACCAGTCAATCTGAATTGAATCTGTATCGTATGCTTTTTGTTACAAAGCAATCCATGTGTAAAGTTGTAAGCGGTGGCGAATTTGATGTTGCCAAGAGAGCAGTTGCTGCTACAAAACTGAATGACGGTGACGAGATTGTAAGCATTGTTATCTTAAATGTACAGCAAAATATCGTATTACAGTCCAAGGAAGGCTACTTCTTACGATTTGCAATTGATGAAATTCCTGAAAAGAAGAAAAATGCAATTGGTGTTCGCGGAATGAAGATGGGAGACAAAGATTACATTGAGAATGTTTACTATATTCAAACTGGTACGGAACACATAATCAAATACAAAGGTAAGAAGATAGAATTAAATAAATTAAAGCTTAATAAGAGAGATTCTAAGGGTACCAAGGTCAGAGTCTAACGCTTTGACCTGTGGGATCTCTTTGGAAAGGAAATTATGATGAGAGTAATTGCCGGAACAGCCAGAAGTCTTAAGTTGAAGACTCCTGACGGTTTGGATACACGTCCGACTACGGACAGAATCAAAGAAACTTTATTTAACATGCTGATGCCATATCTTTCTGGTGCAGTCTTTGTTGACTTGTTCTCAGGAAGTGGTGGAATCGGAATCGAAGCAATTAGCCGTGGTGCCAGAAAGACCTATTTTGTGGAAAACAATCAAAAGGCTCTGGATTGCATCAACGATAACGTTTCTCATACTCATTTTGACGCTCAGTCCGTTGTTTTAAAGCAGGATGTATTTTCTGCCTTACGTGGAAGCATCAAAGAAGAGACAGATATCATCTTTATGGATCCACCATATGAGCAACAGTATGAGAAAAAGGCGTTGGAAATCTTAAAAGATGCATCATACGTCACAGAAGATACTTTAATTGTTGTTGAAGCAGCCCTTAACACGGATTTTGATTATGTTTCAACACTTGGCTTTACCGTTACAAAGGAAAAGCTCTACAAAACAAATAAACATGTATTTATTAAAAGGAGTTAATACAATACCATGAAATCTGCAATTTATCCGGGAAGCTTTGATCCAATGACTTTAGGACATTTAGATGTCATCAAAAGAGCATCACAAATGTTTGACCAGCTTACCGTAAGTGTTTTAGACAATAAGGCTAAGAATGCGTTGTTTTCTGTAGAGGAACGTGTTAGTATATTAAAGGAAGCAACAAAGGATTTACCTAATGTTACCGTAGATTCTTTTAGCGGGCTGTTAGTTGATTATGCAAAACAAAAAGATATTCATGTTTCTGTACGTGGTTTGCGTGCTGTTACGGATTTTGAATACGAACTACAGATTGCCCAGACTAACAGAAAGTTATCAGAAGGCTCATTAGATACTGTATTCCTGACAACCAGTTTGGAATATGCTTATCTGAGTTCATCCAGTGTAAAAGAAATCGCTGCATTTCACGGAGATATTTCTCAGCTGGTACCTGATTTTGTTGCTAAGCTTGTATACGAAAAATATAAAGATAAATAGACATCTTGGAGTGACACCCCACAAAACAGGATGACTGGGGATTATGGAGGTTAAAATGAGTAGCAGAATAGAGCAGTTAATAGATGAAATCGAAGAGTACATTGATAATTGTAAATACAAAGCATTTTCTACTGATATCATCATGGTAAATAAATCAGAAATCGATGAACTTCTTCGTGAATTAAGAATGAAGACACCAGAAGAGATTAAGCGTTACCAGAAGATTATCAGCAATAAAGAAGCAATTCTTAATGACGCAAAACAGAAAGCTCAGGAATTAATTAACGATGCAACGATTCAGACCAATGAATTAATCAGTGAGCATCAGATTATGCAGCAGGCTTATGCACAGGCTAACGAAATCGTTGAACTTGCAACGAAGCAGGCACAGGAAATTCTTGACAGTGCGACTACAGAAGCAAATAATGTAAAAACAGCTGCTATGCAGTATACAGATGATATTCTTGCAAATTTGGAAAATATTATCAAGCATTCTATTGAAGTATCTACAAAAGATTATAATACTATGATTTCTAATTTGAATAATATCGACAGCATTGTATCATCCAACAGGGCAGAATTAAATCCTCCTTCTATTGAAGATGAAGTTCCTTCAAAGCCAGAAGAAGACAGTGAAAAATTAGATGTCATCTAAGCATTCAAACCCACAGGATTCTGTGGGTTTTCTTTTGTGGTGCTAGAAAATTGCAATAATGTATCTGCATCATTTTTTATTAAGAAAAAACACGAAAATCTACTTATATAATTTGATTACATGGGGGTAATAATGTATACCAAAAAGGGGTTATTAAAATCAATTTGTATAGTATGCGTAATGCTATTCTCACTTTTGGAACTATTCAGTTCGACTATAATTTATGCCAAAGAACCAATTGTTATTGTAATTGATCCTGGACACGGTGGTGAAAATCTAGGAACAACTTATCTTCCAATTGCAGAAAAATATTACAATATGACAGTCGCTATGTATATGAAAGAACGTCTGGAAGAATATGAAGATGTTATCGTGTACCTGACGCACACGGAAGATATTGATATGTCTTTACAGGAAAGAGCAGAATTTGCTGATTCTGTTGATGCTGATTTCTTATTTTCTCTACACTTTAATCAATCCATCAGCCATAACATCTATGGCGCAGAAGTATGGATTCCTTCCGAAGGTACACTGTATAGTCAAGGATATGGAATGGCAAATGAATTTATGAAAGAATTCGATGAAATGGGGTTATTCCATCGTGGTATCAAGACAAGATTAGGCAAAAAAGGGGACGATTATTATGGAATCATCCGTAACTGTGCCTTATTCGATATTCCGGCCCTTATTGTAGAACATTGTCATGTAGATCATCCTAATGATATTTCCTATATGGAATGTCTTCAAGAATTCGGTTATCGTAATGCCGATGCTGTCGCACGATATTTTGCTTTATCAACTATGGATGGTTCTGTCGATAACAGTGAATATGCTCCGTTGGCAGTTCCGACGCCCAATGGAAGAGTAAGTCAGGATTATACAGCACCTGTTTTTGCAAAAGCAGAATTAGTAGTAACTGACCGTTTCCGAAGATATGCAACCATTCATGTTACAGCATTAGAACAGGAAACTTATATACAGCATTACGCATATTCTCTCGATGATGGACTGACGTGGTCAACGTATTATCCATGGACTAAAGCAGTCAATAATATGACTATCAAAGTCAATACAGCTTTTTGTAACACGAATCGTATTATTTTTAAAGTATCGAATCAATATGATATGGAAGTCATAACCAATGCTGTGACAATTTACTAGATATAGAATTCAAATATGCAAAGGATAAAATATTATGGAATACGTGATTGTTATTATTGCAGCTATGCTTGCTGGAATCGGAACCGGTCTGGTTGGCTTAAGTGCTGCAACTGCTATGGTTCCTATCTTAATTGTATTATGCCCTACATTCCAAGGTGAACATGGTGCTTATATGGCGACTGCAATTGCTTTGGCAAGTGATATCTTAGGCTCTGCTGTTACCACTTGGATTTATGCCAAGAATAAGAAAATCGACTTGAAACGAGGCTGGATATTAACGGTATGTATTATTTCTATATGTGCGATAGGCTCGATTGCTGCATATCATACGCATCAGCAGGTTTTGGGCGGCTTTTCCTTGTTCTTATGTGTTTGTATTGGTATTCGCTTTCTTGTTAAGCCTGGTTCCAAGGAACAATCGGATGGTGATGGCGTTGCTAAATTAAGCATAAAAGAAGTGATGGTATCTCTGTTTTTTGGCTTAACCATTGGTTTTGGGACAGGCTTCTTTGGTTCCGGTGGTGGAATGATGATGTTAATTGTATTTACAGCCATGTTAGGATATGATTGCAAAACTGCTGTAGGTACTTCTACATTTATCATGACTTTTACGGCACTTATTGCTTCTGTTAGTCACATTTTAATCGAGCCGATGATTATTATCGAATGTTGGGACTATTTATTGATTGCCATTGTTACCGCTACGATTTTTTCTATGATAAGTGCAAAATTTGCAAACAAAGTAAATGCTGTCATTGTTGGAAGAGTAACCGGTATCATTTTATTCGTTTTAGGTATTGTTTTGATATTCTTAAACAATATCAGCTCTATCGATATGATACTGTTTCATGAATTTTTAAGAGTATTAGGACTTTACTTTGGCTATATCGCATTGTTAGCCATCCTATTAATCTTTGGATTTGATTACCGTATGTGTTTTATCATTTGTGATTGCTCCGGTTGCAGCACTGGTGGAACTTTATACCAAACGTGGTTTTGATACCATAACCGTTCCTATTGCTACAAGTATCATACTGTTTATTTCTATGTTCTTGTAAAGGGATTAAACAGGAAAATACTATAATAAACCGCTGAAATACCCGTTATTGCGCATTTATGGCAAACATATTTTTTCATAGAAAGGTCTTCTTCAATAATAATACTGCTTGTTTGAAGCATACAGCATAAACCACTGAAGCTTAATGAGACAAGAATCCAGAATGCCTTCCATTCTACGGAAATTTGCATGGTGTGACAGATTCCCGGTATGCCATAAATAATTTCCAGAAATCCACCCAAAACAGCACTGACATAGGGTGATAGTCCTGCAATATCAGGAATTACACGGAACGCATTGACAAAGGTAACATAGCCGCCAAGCAACAGTATAGACTGTATACTGCCAAGGCATGCCAAACGAATCGCCTTAGAAACAGGCAGCGTTTCAGAAACTTCCAAAGATACTTTTGACTTTGGAGAGGAATTGTTTTTTTGAAACTTACCTAATAGAATGCCATACACAAAAGGAATTCCATATATTCCAACAAAGAAAGGGAGTTTATTCGAATATCCGCATTCTTGTAATAACGGAAAAATAATGCCAAGAAAATAGGTTGGTCCAATATTATTGCAAAAGGCAAGCAGATACTCAGCCTCCGTTCTTGCGATTTTTTTGTTTTTTAACAAGTCGCAGGTAGCCTTTGCCCCCATTGGAAAACCACATAAAAATCCCATAAATACAGCATATAATCCATTGGTACTACAGGAAAAGAGCGGCTGTAATATGGGTTTTAAAATTTTTGTGAGGTATTTGTCAATTCCTGTATAAATCATCATGGAACTGATTACCATAAAAGGGAAAAGAGTAGGAACCATTCTGGTCGCCCATTGCACCAAACCCTGATAGGCATAAGCAACCGTAATCTCAGGAAAACATAACAGCATTCCAATAAAACCGATGTAAAAAAGTACAATAACTTTATATTTCATAAATATTTTCTTTCTGTTACTAAAAGATTGATGTATACTAGTAACATATTATGCAGGAGGTGGCGCGCAATATGCGTCTCGATAAATTTCTGGCTGATTTACAGCTTGGTACAAGAAGCCAGGTAAAAGATTTTATAAAAAAAGGACTCGTTACTGTAAATGGCGAAACGATTACAAAAGCTGATTACAAGGTCAATGAAACAACGGATTCTGTTACCTGCAAAGGAACAGCACTTTCTTATCAGAAATACAGGTATTTTCTTCTACATAAGCCAGCTGGCGTGATTACCGCCACAAAGGACAATCATGACAAGACCGTCATGGACCTGCTGCCGAAAGAACTGTCGGCAGACTTCTTCCCGGTTGGAAGGCTTGATAAGGACACCGAAGGTTTTTTATTGATTACCAATGACGGGGAACTTTCTCATAGACTCCTTTCACCGAAAAAACATGTTGCAAAAACCTATTATGTAGAATGCGGCGGCGTTTTGACTGATGAGGGGATTCAGCAATTAGAGCAGGGAGTTGATATTGGTGATGATAAACCTACCTTACCGGCAATTGTAGAAGTTATTCATAAGAAAGAAGATTCTTATATCATTCACCTTACCATTACAGAAGGTCGTTTTCATCAGGTAAAACGTATGATTGGAGCAATTGATGGCGAGGTTACTTATTTAAAAAGACTTTCCATGGGTGGATTATCACTTGATACATCACTGGAAAAAGGAAGTTTCCGTGAACTTTCTCTGGAAGAAGTCGAGATTTTAAAAGAAAACTAAATTCATTTTATATACGGAAGGAAGATATATTTTGTCTATCGAAAATGGTTTTCTTCCCATTAGCAGGGAAGAAGTTGAAGAGCTTGGTATTAAACAGCTTGATTTTGTATATGTTACAGGGGATGCTTACGTAGATCATCCCTCTTTTGGTCATGCCATCATAACAAGAATTCTACAGGCGCATGGCTATACGGTTGGTATTATCGCACAGCCGGATTGGAAGGATGATAAAAGCATTACCATTCTTGGAGAACCAAGACTTGGATTCCTTGTTTCTTCCGGCAATATGGATTCCATGGTAAATCATTACTATGTTTCCAAAAAGCATCGTGAAACAGACGCCTATACTCCGGGCGGTGCCCCATATAAGCGCCCGGACCATGCCGTTGTTGCATACTGTAATTTAATACGACGAACCTATCGAAACACCCCGATTATTATTGGTGGTATCGAAGCCAGTCTTCGTCGAATGGCTCATTATGACTACTGGTCTGATTCCTTTAAACGTTCTATTTTACTGGACAGCCAGGCAGACTTGATTTCCTATGGAATGGGAGAGAAGTCGATTGTTGAAATTGCAGATGCCTTAAACAGTGGTATTGCGGTAAGAGATATCAGCTTTATTCCCGGAACCGTTTATAAGACAAAAGATATTTCAGGACTCTATAACCATGAAATACTTCCTTCTTATGATGAGATGAAAGCCGATAAGAAGCTGTATGCGACAAGCTTCAAAACCCAGTACGACAATACAGATCCATTTACAGGAAAGGTACTGGTAGAACCTTATCCAAATGGTGTCTATGTAGTTCAGAATGTACCACAAACTCCACTTACCACTCAGGAAATGGATGATGTATATGCCTTACCATACCAGCGAACCTATCATCCCATTTACGAAAAAGACGGTGGCATTCCTGCCATTAAAGAGGTTAAATTCTCCTTAATCAGCAACCGTGGATGCTTTGGCGGATGTAATTTCTGCGCCCTTACATTCCATCAGGGACGTACCATTCAGGTAAGAAGCCATGAATCCATTATCGAAGAAGCAAAGCTAATCACAACCGATAAGGACTTCAAAGGATACATTCATGATGTCGGAGGACCAACCGCAAACTTCCGTCATCCATCCTGTGAAAAGCAGTTATCCGTTGGTGTATGTAAGCACAGACAATGCCTTTTCCCAAAGCCTTGTCCCAATCTGTACGTAGACCATTCCGATTATCTTGCTCTGCTTCGAAAGTTACGAGAACTTCCTAACGTGAAGAAAGTATTTGTCCGTTCCGGTATTCGTTTTGACTATCTGATGTTAGACAAAAACGATACTTTTATGAAGGAACTGGTAGAGCATCATATCAGTGGACAGCTCAAAGTAGCACCAGAGCATATCTGTGATGCTGTTTTATCCAAGATGGGTAAGCCTGAAAATGCTGTTTATGAAGCATTTACCGATAAATACAAGAAGATGAATCAAAGACTTGGTAAGAACCAGTTCCTTGTTCCTTACCTAATGTCTTCCCATCCAGGTTCCACCTTGAAGGAAGCAGTGGAACTTGCTGAATATCTAAGGGATATCGGTTATATGCCAGAACAGGTGCAGGATTTCTATCCGACACCATCTACCATGTCTACCGTTATGTACTATACAGGCATTGACCCCAATACTAGGAAGTCGGTATATGTATGCCGCAATCCTCATGAAAAGGCATTACAAAGAGCCTTAATACAGTATCGTAATCCTAAGAATTATGAACTTGTTAAGGAAGCTTTGCTTGCAGCCGGAAGAACGGATTTGATTGGATTTGACAAGAAATGTCTGATTCGTCCTCGTAATTTTGCACAGAATCAGCAAAATACAGGTAATGGCAATAGACAAAACAATTCCAAAGGAACAAACAACAAGAATAAAAAGTCCAGAAGTGTAAATACAAAGGATAGCAGAAATAATTCTCAAGGTAGAAAAAATTCTGCTTCCAATACAAGGGGAGCCGCACAAGGCAGAAACAACAGCTCTCAGAATAATGGAAAGAATAATAGAAAGAACAATAAAAAAGCAAGATAAAAGAATCAAATCGAGATATAACTAGAAGAAATAAGCAGGAGCATTTAAGAAAGGGAATTTGACAATGAATATTATTATCATCACAGGTGCTTCATCCGGTATGGGTATGGAGTTTGCATTACAGCTTGACAACGTTTTTGAAAGTTCTATCGATGAAATATGGCTGATTGCCAGAAGAAAAGAACAAATGTTAGAAGTAGCATCCTCTATGGATCATACTACAAGAGTTCTTGACATGGATGTCACAAAACAGGACGATATGAAACGTTTGAAAAAGCTTCTTGCAAAAGAAAAGCCCGTTGTCCGTATGCTTGTTAACTGTGCAGGCTACGGTGTTATGGGACCATTTTCCAATCTCAACATGAAAGAAGAACTTGGTATGATTGATGTGAATTGTAAAGCGCTGACACAGATGACTTATCTGTGTATTCCATATATGCGCAAGAACAGCCGTATCATCCAGCTTGCTTCCAGTGCCGCGTTTATGCCACAGCCAAACTTTGCCGTATATGCGGCAAGCAAGGCATACGTAAACAGCTTTTCGCGTGCCCTGTCAGAAGAATTACGCAAGAAACGAATCTATGTTACTTCCGTATGTCCGGGACCTGTTGATACCCCATTCTTTGATCTTGCAGAAAAAGATGGTAAAACACTTGCCATTAAAAAACTTACCATTGCAACACCTGAGAAAGTAGTAGAAAAAGCTATCAAGGATTCTTTTCATAAGAAAAGAGTTTCTGTGTATAGTTTCTACATCAAAGCATTCCACGCAGCCTCTAAGGTAGTACCACATCAGGTGATTCTTACAATCATGCGACACATGAAATAATAAAGGAGAACTTGCTATTTATGGCTAACATACAAAAGATTTCAAATGGAGAACCCAATTATCTTAAACAGCAGAAAAAAGTCGTGCTAATTCAGACAATCGTTTATTTTTCTATTTCACTTGCAATTTTTGTGATTGGATACTGGTCTACCAAAACAAAGGCTAATCTTATGTCCGTGGTGTCAGTACTTGGTCTGCTTCCTGCAAGTAAAAGTCTGGTTTCACTGATTATGTATCTGCGAACACCAAAATATAGTGAAAGCGTATTAGAGTCTATCCAAGCCGTCATTGGCGAAACACCGGCATTATATCACCTTTACCTTACTTCTTATCAGAAGAACTTTCCTCTTAACTGCATTGCCATAAGAGGAAATAACGTGATGGGGTACACGGAATTTGATTCCTGTGATACTGCTGCCTGTGAAGAACATGTAAAGCTGCTTGCCACACAGAACAGCTTTAAAAATCTGAACATCAAAATCTTCAAAGGACAGGAGCAGAAGAAATTTGAAGAAAGACTTGTTCAGCTTCAAAAGGCAGAAGCAGGAAAAAGAGAAGAGGAACTCATCCAGCTTATGAAAGATATATCATTATAAGAGGTGACTCATGCAGCAATATATTATTGGTGATAATGAAGCCGGACAGCGCTTTGACAAATATTTAAAGAAAATATTAAAAGAAGCACCCGACAGCTTTATCTATAAAATGCTTCGCAAAAAGAATATTGTTTTAAACGGTAAGAAAAGCACAGGAACGGAAAAGTTAGAAAAACAAGACGTCGTAAAGATATTTCTTGCCGATGATACCTTTGAAAAATTCAGTGGTCAAAAACCTGGCAACGCATCGCAAGGTTCTTTGACCATTTCCAATGAGTTATTGAAGCAATATGAAAATGCATATCAGAAGCTTACATCGATTTCTCTCGTTTACGAAGACGAGAATATTCTGATTCTTAATAAACCAGTTGGTGTTTTATCTCAGAAAGCATCACCTGATGACATCAGCTTAAATGAATGGTTGTTAGGATATCTCTTGCATAAAGGCGAAGTGACACCAGCTTCCCTTTACACATTCAAACCTTCTATCTGCAATCGTCTTGACCGCAATACTTCCGGGATGGTAGTATGTGGAAAGTCTTTGGCAGGCAGCCAGTACATGAGCCGCATCATCAAGGAAAAAACACTGGAAAAATACTATCATTGTATCGTTCCGGGAAAAGTAGTACTTCATGAGCGTTTAACAGGATATCTTTCGAAAGATCATGCTACGAATAAGGTTATCATCTATCGGACACAGGAAGAAATTCCCGCAAAGAAACGGGAAAAAGCAGAGTTTATTGATACTGAATTTCATACTTTGCAGGCAGATGAAAACCATTCCTTACTGGAAGTACAGATTTTCACCGGAAAGACGCACCAGATTCGTGCGCATCTGGCTTCCATTGGTCATCCGATTATCGGTGATTATAAATATGGTTCTGCTGCCATCAATCAAAAGTATGCTTCACAGGGCATAGAAAGTCAGCTGTTACATGCTTATCGTCTTGTGTTTCCAACGATAGAAGAGGAGCGTTTCCGGGCAATATCCGGTCTTGTTCTGACTTGCCCGGAACCTTCTTTATTTCAAAAGATATTATCTTCCGGCAAAGGAGGGGCATAGTCATGGCAACTTGGAATTCCAGAGGCCTGCGTGGCTCTCTGCTTGAAGAAATGATTAATATGTCCAATGAGAAATATCGTGAAAATCATTTAGCACTCATTCAAAAGGTTCCTACACCGATTACGCCCATTAACATTGATAAGGAAACAAGACATATTACTCTTGCTTATTTTGATCAGAAGAGTACCGTAGACTATATCGGTGCGGTACAGGGCATTCCTGTCTGCTTTGATGCGAAGGAATGTGCGGTAGAAACCTTTTCCCTTCAGAACATTCATCCTCATCAGGTTGAATTCATGAAAGATTTTGAAGCTCAGGATGGCATTGCCTTCTTTCTTCTTTATTATACAGGGAAGGACATCATGTATTATCTTCGTTTATGTGAGCTTCTTGTCTTCTGGGAACGTATGCAGAATGGTGGACGCAAAAGCTTTCGCTTTGATGAATTAAATCATGATTATTTTTTTCAAAAAAAGAGTGGCGTAATGGTGCCATATCTTGATATGATACAGAAGGACCTTAACGATAGAGGTTGACACATAATGGTAAAAAGTGTATACTACGAATAATTCGCCGTGCTAACATAGTAGCGAATTAGCACGTTACTACACTAAAGTATAAAATATCCGTCTGCAAGGAAGCAGTTCTTTTCTGCTTTTTGTGTGGGCAGAAAAGAGGATTCAAAGAATGGATTTTACAGGAAAAAGATTAGTTCATACTCCAGAAGGAGTACGTGATGTGTATGGAGCAGAATATGCAGCAAAGTTAAATATTCAGAATCTGTTCCATGATAAACTTCGAAGCTATGGTTATCAGGATATCCAGACACCAACCTTCGAATTTTTTGATGTATTCAGCAAAGAAATCGGAACAACACCATCCAAAGAATTATATAAATTCTTTGACAAGGAAGGAAACACCTTAGTATTACGTCCTGACTTTACCCCTTCTATTGCAAGAAGTGCTGCCAAGTATTTTATGGACGAAAGCCTTCCACTTAGATTTTGCTATTGTGGCAATAATTTCATTAATACAAGCAATTTACAGGGTAAGTTAAAAGAAACAACACAGATGGGTGCTGAGCTTATTGGTGATTCCAGCGCCGAAGCAGATGCAGAAATGATCGCTATGCTGGTAGAGGCTTTACTTAATGCAGGACTTAAAGAATTTCAGGTTGCAATCGGCCAGATTGATTACTTCAAAGGCTTATGTGCCGATGCAAAGCTTGATGAAGACACCGAACTTGCTTTAAGAGACTATATTTCCAATCGTAATGAATTCGGTGCTCAGGAACTGTTAGAAGAAAAGAATGTCGCAGAAGCAGACATGAAGGCTCTTTTAAACGTGAGCAACCTGTTTGGTTCTTATGAAATACTGGATGAAGCGTTATCCTATGCTAAGAATGAACGTTCTATTCAGGCTATCGAACGTTTAAAGAAAGTATATGAATTGTTAAAGTTATATGGTGTGGAGAGATACGTATCCTTCGACCTTGCTTTAATCAGCAAATATAATTACTATACAGGCGTTATTTTCAGTGCCTATACATATCAGATGGGAAATGCCATTGCAAAGGGCGGTCGTTATGATAACCTTCTTGAAAAGTTTGGCAAACCATCACCAGCAACCGGTTTTGTTGTCATGATTGATGATCTGATGACAGCTTTGGTCAGACAGAATCTTTGTCCGGAACCGGAAAATAAAAATCTTCTTCTTGTATATCAGTGCGATATCCAGAAAGCCATTGAAGAAGCACGTAAATATCGTGAAGAAGGATATTCCACTGTTATGATGAAACAGGAAAAGGCAAAAGAGGATTATGAAAAGTATGCAGAATCACAGAATTTTGCCAAAGTTCTTTTTCTGTCATAAATTTCCTGCATAATTTTCGATACACATAACTTGATAAATAGAAGGAGTTAACGTAAAATGAATGAAGATATGAGATATCTTACCTTTGCACTTGGAAAGGGAAGATTAGCGAATAAAACTTTGGAACTGTTGGAGAAAATTGGGATTACCTGCGAAGAAATGAAGGATAAGGATTCCAGAAAGCTTATCTTTGTAAACGAAGAATTGAAATTAAAGTTCTTCCTTGCAAAAGGACCGGATGTTCCTACCTATGTTGAATATGGTGCCGCAGATATCGGTGTTGTAGGTGCCGATACCATTATGGAAGAGAATCGTAAGGTTTATGAAGTACTTGACCTTGGATTCGGAAAGTGCCGCATGTGTGTATGTGGTCCGGCATCTGCCAAGGAACTGTTACAGCATCATGAAATGATTCGTGTAGCCAGCAAATATCCAAAGATTGCCAAAGACTATTTCTACAATAAGAAGCATCAGACCGTTGATATCATCAAGTTAAACGGTTCTGTCGAGCTTGGACCTATTGTTGGTTTAAGTGATGTTATTGTCGATATTGTTGAAACAGGTTCTACATTAAGAGAAAATGGACTTGAGGTATTAGAAGAAATCTGTCCTTTATCTGCCAGAATGATTGTAAATCAGGTAAGTATGAGAATGGAGTCACAGAGAATCAAACAGATACTTCAGGCTCTGAAGGAGGAATTATGAGAATAGTAGCATTAACCGAGGAAAGTAAGAAAAATCTTCTTGAAGATTTGTTAAAAAGAAGTACGAATGATTACGGCGAATACGAGAAAATCGTTGCAGATATTATCAATCAGGTAAGAACCAGAAAGGAAGACGCTATCTTTGAATATTCCTTAAAGTTCGATAAGTGTACAACTACCAGAGAAAACTTTCAGGTTACCAGAGAAGAGATTGAAGCTGCTTATTTAGAGCTTGATGATCACTTTATTCAGGTTATGAAAGATTCTGCAAAGAATATCAGAGAATATCACGAGAAGCAGAAGCGTAACAGCTGGTTTGATGCGAAAGAAGATGGCACCATTCTTGGACAGAAGATTACTCCTATGCAGACGGTAGGTGTATATGTACCAGGTGGAAAGGCTGCTTATCCTTCTACCACTTTAATGAATGTTGTTCCTGCCAAGGTTGCAGGGGTTCCTAATATTATCATGACAACTCCGGCAGGCGCTGACGGAAAGGTTAATCCTGCTACCTTAGTTGCAGCTGATATTGCAGGTGTTAATAAGATTTTCAAGGTTGGTGGCGCACAGGCAATCGCAGCACTTGCTTATGGAACCGAAATGATTCCTAAGGTTGATAAGATTGTTGGTCCTGGTAATATCTTCGTAGCATTAGCTAAGCGTGCCGTTTATGGACATGTCAGCATTGATTCCATTGCTGGTCCTTCCGAAATCCTTGTTCTTGCGGATGAAAGCGCAAATCCAAGATACGTTGCTGCTGATTTATTATCACAGGCTGAACATGATGAAATGGCTTCTGCTATTTTAATTACAACAAGCAAGAAGCTTGCAGAAGAAGTATCCAAAGAGGTTGATGCTTTCACAAGCCAGCTTTCCCGTAAGGAAATCATTCAGAAATCCTTAGATAATTACGGATATATTCTGCTTGCCGATGATATGAATATGGCAATTGATGCTGCCAATGAAATCGCTTCTGAGCATCTTGAAATTTTGACGGTTAATCCTTTTGATACCATGACAAAGATCAAGAATGCCGGTGCTATTTTCCTTGGAGAATATTCTTCTGAGCCGTTAGGAGATTACTATGCTGGTCCAAACCACGTTCTTCCTACAAACGGAACTGCGAAATTCTTCTCACCATTAAATGTAGACGACTATGTTAAGAAATCAAGCATTATCTCATATTCCAGAGAAGCATTGCAGAAAGTTCACAAGGATATTGAACTTTTCGCACAGAAAGAGGGCTTGACTGCACACGCAAACTCTATACATGTAAGATTTGAAAACGAAAATGATTAACAAAAGGGAGACGCACGCAGACAATGAGTAGAACAGCAAACATAACACGAACAACGAAAGAAACAGACATTAATATGATGCTTGAGCTGGATGGTGAAGGCGTATCCCACATTGATACCGGTATCGGTTTCTTCAATCATATGCTTGAAGGCTTTGCAAAGCATGGCTTTTTCAATCTGGATGTTGCCATTAAGGGTGACCTTGAAGTTGATGGACATCATACCGTAGAAGATGCAGGCATCGTACTTGGTACAGCAATTAAAGAGGCTGTCGGTGACAAGAAGGGTATTAAGAGATATGGTTATTTCATTCTTCCTATGGATGATGCCCTGGCTCTTTGTGCCGTAGATTTATGTGGCCGTCCCTATTTACAGTTTGACTGTTCTTTCCCTAACGATATGGTTGGCGGACTCGATACTTCATTGGTACGTGAGTTCTTCTATGCAGTATCCTATAGTGCCGGAATGAATATACATATTAAAATGCTCAGCGGCGAAAACAGTCATCATATGATTGAAGCCATCTTCAAGGCATTTGCAAAGGCACTGGATGATGCTGTTTCCTATGATCCAAGAATCAAAGACGTTCTTTCTACCAAGGGCGCTTTGGCATAAAATGTAATGAGCAAACTCTTTACATGGTGAATTTGAGCAACAGAACAAATTCACAAATATTGAAAGGAAAATGAACAAACATGAAAAAACAATTCGATGCATGTATTTATTTATATCAGGGAAGTGCAGTAAAAACTCTTACTGACCACACAATCGTAAGCAATGATCCAGCTGCCCTTGCAGCCTATTACTGTAACAACAATGCTGACCGTATCATCGTTTTCGACCAGTCTAACAATGATGAAGAGCACGAAGCAGCCTTAGATACGATTAAAAAGATTGCGCTTGCATGCGAAGTTCCTGTGATTGGCGCTGGTAATGTAAAGCGTATGGAAGATGTTAAGAAGCTTATCTATGCAGGCTGTGCGAAGGCAGTATTAAATTACAGCAAGGTTTCCAATGTGGAAATTACAGAAGAAGTATCCAAGAAATTCGGTAAGAATAAGATTCTTGCTTCTTTTAACCAGAAAGAAGAGTTAACAGCAAATAAAGAGTTATTAGAAGAATATGTATCTGAGCTTATTTGCATGGATTCCTCCATTATGAAGGAATGTGACCGTTTAACAACATTACCAACAATCTGCTGTCTGGATGAAGACAAAGCAGAGCAGTTAAAGGATTATCTTTTATTAACAAATGTAAGTGGTGTTACAGGTAATGCAGTAAACAACCAAATTGAACAGGTATTCCCTATGAAGCTTGCTTTCGCTAAGGAAGGCATCGCTGTAAGTGCCTGTGAAGCTTCTATGAAGTGGTCTGATTTCAAGCTGAATTCGGATGGAATGCTTCCTGTTGTTGTTCAGGACTATAAGACAAACGAAGTACTTATGGTTGCCTATATGAACGAAGAGGCTTATAACCGTACCGTTGAAACAGGTAAAATGACATACTGGAGCAGAAGCCGTAACGAGCTTTGGATTAAGGGTGACACAAGCGGACATTATCAGTATGTGAAATCCATTTCCGCTGATTGTGATAACGATACCTTACTTGCAAAGGTTTCACAGGTTGGTGCAGCATGCCATACCGGAAGCTACAGCTGTTTCTTCAACGAAATCTTGAAGAAAGAATACAACGATACCAATCCATTAAAGGTATTTGAAGATGTTTACGGTGTCATTGCTGACAGAAAGATTCATCCAAAGGATGGCTCTTATACCAATTATCTGTTTGATAAGGGTATTGACAAGATTTTAAAGAAGCTTGGCGAAGAAGCAACTGAGATTGTCATTGCTGCCAAGAATCCAAATGTAAATGAAATTAAATATGAAATTTCTGATTTCCTCTATCATATGATGGTTCTCATGGTAGAAAAAGGGGTTACATGGGAGGAAATCATGGCTGAATTGGCCAATCGCTAAAAGATAACGATAAAATACACAGTAAAAGGGGAGAATATACAAATGCTTCATTTTCTAAAGCATCCTAACACAAAAATTCACAAAAGAATTCTATGTCTGATTCTTTCAGTCATATTAGCAGCTTCTGTTCCAACAACTCAGACAGAGGCGGCTGTTGTTGCACAGGGAATTGATGTTTCCAAATGGCAAGGCGTTATTAACTGGGCAGCTGTCGCACAAAGCGGAACATCCTTTGCCTTCATCCGTGTTGGAACTACGAAAAAGGGAATTGATAACACCTTTTATTATAATATGCTTTCCGCTCAGGCAGTGGGGATTAAGACAGGCGTCTACATATATTCCTATGCAACTAATGTAGAGGAAGCAGCATTAGAAGCACAATTCGTCTTAAATGCCATTAAAGATTTGCCAGTTTCCTATCCCGTTGTATGGGACGTTGAAGATGATTGTCAGAAAGCGATTCCGAAGGAAACCCTTACCTTGATGGCTAATACATTCTGCGCCATTATTGAAGCAGAAGGCTATACACCAATGGTATATTCCAGTGCAAGCTGGTTTAAGACCAAACTTGGTACGATTTATTATGATAAATGGGTTGCACAGTGGTCATCTGCATGCAGTATTCCTGATGCAAGTGTATGGCAGTACACTGATAGCGGCAAAATTAATGGCATTAATGGAAATGTTGATTTGGATTACGCCTTAAAGGACTATTCCAACATTATCATTGATACAGGATGGGTTCAGCGAAAAGGCTTTTTGTATTATTATATCAACTATAAAATGCAGCGTGGCTGGCTTGATTTAGGACTTGCCAAATATTATCTGGATCCGTATGGACGTATGGTAACTGGTTGGCTTCCTTTGGAAGACGGTATCTATTATCTACAGCCTGATGGTATTATGTCTGTTGGATTTACGCCAATCGGAAATGGCATGTATTTCTTTGATTCCGATGGTAAGATGTTAACCGGACTTCAGAATCTAAGTGGATTAACTTACTATTTTGCCGCAGATGGTGCTATGTATACTGGTTTTCTTGATCTTCCGGATGGAAGACGATTCTTCTCAACAGATGGTCATATGTTAACCGGATTAAACATTGTTGATAACCGTTATTATTACTTTAATGAAAATGGTATCATGCAGACAGGCTGGCAGACCATTGGCGACCAGACATATCTGTTTTCAGCAGAAGGCTCTATGGCTTATGGATGGTTCCATGATGGCGTTTACAGCTATTATCTGTCAACCATTGACGGTCATAAGGTAACAGGTTTCCAGACCATTGAAGGAAAGACCTATTACTTTGACGAAAGTGGTCATATGATAACTGGCGCTTATAACATGAATGGCTTAAGCTTCTTATTTGCTGCTGACGGTGTCATGTATACCGGTTGGTATAACGACGGAATTACAACAAGATATTACGAACAGGACGGTCATATGGTAACTGGCCTTGTGACCATTAACGGTTATCTTTATTATTTTGATGCTGCAGGTAACATGCAAACAGGAATTGTCGATGTAGGCGGAACACCTTTGCTGTTTGACATAGATGGAAAATTAATTACAACACCTGTAGAATAGAAAATCGTTACTGCAATTTCCTAGTACTTAAATATGTGTGACTATTCAGGGTTTATGAACTTAATCCTGAATAGTCACTATTTTGCCCTAAAGACAAGTTATAGAAAGGCATGGTTATATTTATATGCGAAAATTAGCTCTAAGTGATGAAATATTAATGAAAGTAGAAAAACCAGCACGTTATATCGGTGGTGAAATCAATAGCGTGATGAAGAATAAAAATGACGTGGCTGTCAGATTCGCCATGTGTTTTCCGGATGTTTACGAGATAGGAATGTCACATCTTGGTATTCAGATTCTTTATGATATGTTTAATCAGTTTGAAGATACCTGGTGCGAGAGAGTATATTCTCCATGGCCGGATCTTGATGAGATTATGAGAAAAGAGCAGATTCCTTTATTTGCACTGGAATCTCAAGATCCCATCAAAGAATTTGATTTCCTTGGCATTACCATTCAATACGAAATGTGCTATACAAACATTTTGCAGGTAATTGATTTAGCAGGTATTCCTTTGCTTGCAACCGATAGAACATGGGATGATCCTATTGTAATCGGCGGTGGTCCTTGTGCCTATAATCCTGAACCAATTGCTGACTTTTTCGACTTATTCTATATTGGCGAGGGAGAAACACAATACAAAGCATTACTCGATCTGTACAAAGACTGTAAGGCAAAAGGCATGTCCAGAGAAGATTTTCTTGCAGAGGCCGGAAAGCTTCCTGGTATCTATGCACCTCAGTTCTATGAGGTTTCTTACCATGACGATTATACGATTGCCTCCTTTGAGCCCACACGCGAAGATATGCCACGTACCGTTACCAAAGAGCTTGTTCATGATGTAACCAATACCTATTATCCTGAAAAACAGGTTGTACCTTTTATCAAATGTACACAGGACAGAGTCGTACTCGAAATCCAGCGTGGCTGTATCCGTGGCTGTCGTTTCTGTCAGGCAGGACAGCTTTATCGTCCGGTTCGTGAACGAGATGTCAATATGCTCAAGGAATATGCTGTAAAAATGCTTCATAACACCGGTTATGATGAAATTACACTTAGTTCCTTAAGTTCCAGTGATTATTCCCATCTGGAAGAGCTTGTAGACTTTTTAATTGATGAATGCCGCAGTAAAAAGGTTAATATTTCTCTGCCATCCCTTCGAATTGATGCTTTTTCTCTTGATGTTATGGAGAAAGTACAGGATATTAAGAAGAGCAGTCTGACCTTTGCGCCGGAAGCAGGAAGCCAAAGACTTCGAAACGTTATTAATAAGGGATTAACCGAGGAAGTCATCTTAAAGGGCGCAACCCTTGCTTTTGAGGGTGGCTGGAATCGTGTAAAGCTTTACTTCATGCTTGGTCTTCCAACCGAAACAGACGAAGACATCAGAGGTATTGCCGAGCTTTCCAATAAGATTGCAGCGGCTTATTACGAAACCGTTCCAAAGGAAAAGAGAAATGGCAAAGTGCAGATTGTTGCAAGCACCTCATTCTTCATTCCAAAGCCATTTACACCATTCCAGTGGGCTTCACAATGTACAAAGGAACAGTTTATTGAAAAGGCATACACAACCAAGAAAGCTGTTATGGAGCAGTTAAACCAAAAGAGTATCAAATACAACTGGCATGAAGCAGATGCCAGCGTTATGGAGGGTATTCTTGCCAGAGGTGACAGAAGAATTGCCCCTGTCATTTTAAGCGCTTATAAAAAGGGCTGTATCTTTGATGCATGGGGTGAATATTACAAACACAATGTTTGGATGGAAACCTTTGCAGAGTGTGGCGTGGATACTTCCTTCTATACAACTCGTGAAAGAAGCTTAGACGAAATCTTCCCTTGGGATTTCATTGATTGCGGTGTCACTAAGGAATTTTTAAAGAGAGAATGGTTAAAAGCATTAGATGAAGATGTTACCAAAAACTGTAAGATACAGTGTAATGCCTGTGGTGCAGCACGTTTTGGCTGTGGTATCTGCTTAGAACCACATACAGGAGAGGAGGCGAATTCATAATGAAACTTAGAATTAAATTTTCCAAGCACGGTCCAATCAAGTTCATCGGACATCTTGACGTTATGCGTTATTTTCAGAAAGCAATTCGCCGTGCAGACATTGATATTGCTTATACAGAAGGCTTTAGTCCTCATCAGATTATGTCATTTGCCGCACCTCTTGGCGTAGGACTTGAAAGCAATGGCGAATATATGGATATCGAAGTTCATTCCTTAACTTCCACACAGGATATGTTAGAGCGTCTGAATAAGCAAATGGCAGAAGGCATTGAAGTATTAGAAGTTAAATTATTACCGGACAATGCCGGCAATGCCATGGCAAGTGTAGCCGCTGCAAAATATACAATACGTTTCCGCGAAGGCTATGAGCCGGATTTTGCCTACAAAGAGCTTCTTGAAGAATTCTATGCACAGGAAGAAATCATTGTTACGAAAAAAACAAAGAAAAGCGAATCCACCTTCGATATGAAGCCATATATCTATGACTGTCATGTGGAAGAAGATGGTGCCATTTCCCTGACGGTTGATGCAAGCAGCTCAGGCAATATCAAGCCAAGTCTGGTAATCAGCGCATTATATGCGAAAAATGGCAAAGAGCTTAATGACCTTGCTTTATTAGTCACCAGAGAAGAAACTTATACCAACATCGGCGACGAAGAGAATATGCAGCTTGTTCCTCTTGGTGCCGTAGGAGAGGATTTCTAATGATAGCCTCCAAATTGATTTTGACAAGATATGAAAAAGGTGTTCTTTCTCTTATCCTAAAGAATAACCGCATACAGGAAATTTCCTATTCTAAAGACGATAATACTGGAAATCTGGGAGATATCTATGTTGCTAAGGTCATGAATGTCGTACCAAACATTCATGCTGCCTTTATTGATTATCAAATTGGGAAGCGTGGATATCTTCCGATTGCTGACAACTATAAGCCCGTTCTTCTGAACAGACAATATGACGGGCGTATTCTTGCCGGTGATGAGATTTTGGTACAGATGGAAAAGGAAGCAATTCGCTCGAAAGAACCCGTTTTCACCATGAATCTGTCACTTTCCGGCAAATATTGTGTTATCACAAATGCAAATACAACAAAGAGTGTATCCAATAAACTAAACAAACAGGATAAAGCTCTGTTAAGAACCTATATTCCCTCAGATACGGAATACGGAATTGTAGTCCGAACCAATGCCAAGGAACTAATAGCGCAAAATGATTTCTCTGCCCTGACAACCGAGTGTAGTCATTTGATTACGCAGATGAATCAGCTGCTGACAGAAGGAATTCATCGAACCTGTTATAGCAGAGTCTATCAGGCAACGCCTTCTTATTTGATGGAACTACGTGATAACAGAAGCCTGGAATATGACCAGATTATAACGGATGATACCGTTCTATATGGTGAATTGCAGTCTTTTATACAATCCTATATGCCGGAAAAAGAAGCGCTTTTATCGCTTTATACAGATGAATCACTTTCGCTTCACAAGCTCTACAGTCTGGAAACCAAAATACAGGAGCTGTTACAGCCCAAGGTCTGGATGAATTCCGGTGCCTATCTGGTAATTGAGCAGACAGAAGCGATGTATGTCATTGATGTAAATTCAGGAAAGAATACTCCGAAAAAGAAATCCGATTCTTATATTCTTTCCATTAATCTGGAAGCTGCCAAAGAAATCATGCGACAGATTCGTCTACGTAATCTGTCCGGTATTATTATTGTTGACTTTATCAATATGGAAGAGGAAACTATGCAGGAACAGCTTATGCAGGAGCTTAAAGCCCTTGCAAGGCTTGACCGGATCCAGACCACGATTGTTGATATGACTCCATTAGGCTTGATCGAGATTACCAGAAAGAAGACGAAAAAGGCTTTAAAGGCTCAATTTGCATCATCAAATCAGCTGAAATTTATATAGAAAAGTTGTTGACTTTTGCAATTCATGATGATATTATTTATGAGTATGCCGCATAGCGAGGTCTAAATATGTCAACAGACATTACCAAAGCTAGCGAGTAATTATTTAGGAGGTGCAATATGTACGCAATTATTGCAACAGGTGGAAAGCAGTACAAGGTTTCCGAAGGTGATGTTATTAAGGTTGAAAAGCTTGATGCAGAAGCTGGAAACACTGTAACTTTTGACAAGGTTATTGCTGTTAGCAATGATTCTCTTAAGGTAGGCGCTGACGTAGCTAATGCAACTGTAACTGCAACTGTTATGGAGCAGGGAAGAGGCAAGAAGGTTATCGTTTACAAGTATAAGAGAAAGACTGGCTATCACAAGAAGAACGGTCATAGACAAGCATACACACAGGTTAAGATTGATAAGATCAACGCTTAATAAATGTTATTGGTTTCGTTAATATGACTACAGTTACCATTTATAAATCTAATGAGGACGTTTATAAGGGCTTTACCTGTAAAGGGCATGCAGGATATTCGGTATTCGGTAAAGATATCATATGCGCATCCATTTCCATCCTCGTCATCAATACCATTAATTCTCTGGAAGAATTAGCTGGTCAGGCGATGACCGTAAAGGATGATGAAACTACAGGTTACATAGACTGTCGTTTTACGCAGGAATGTAATGAGAAATCAAAGCTTTTGATAGATTCCATGATATTGGGTTTAGAAAGTATTGTTCAACAAGGTGGCAAGAAATATTTAAAACTCAGATTCGAGGAGGTGTAAAACCATGATGAAATTAAACCTTCAGTTTTTTGCTCATAAGAAAGGTGTAGGTTCTACTAAGAACGGTAGAGATTCCGAATCCAAGAGATTAGGTGCAAAAAGAGCAGACGGTCAGTTCGTAAAGGCAGGCAACATTTTATATAGACAGCGTGGAACAAAGATTCATCCAGGTGTTAATGTTGGTATCGGCGGAGATGATACATTATTCGCATTAGTTGATGGTGTACTCAGATTCGAGAGAAAAGGAAGAGATAAGAAACAGGCTTCCGTATATCCTGTAGAGGAGAAATAAGACTTATTTAAGTTTTATCCTATAGTTACGAATGTATTAAGGCTTCAGGTACACCTGAAGCCTTTTTAGTAGAAAGGTTAAATTATGTTTGCAGATAGAGCTAAAATATATATACGTAGCGGTAAAGGTGGCGATGGTCATGTTTCCTTCCGAAGAGAAAAATATGTGCCTAATGGTGGACCAGATGGTGGCGACGGTGGTCATGGTGGAAGCGTAATCTTTGAAGTTGATGAAGGCTTAAATACCCTTACCGATTTCAGACACATCAGAAAATATTGTGCACAGGACGGCGAAAACGGTGGTAAGAAGAATTGCCGTGGTAAAAATGGTGAAGATATTATCATCAAGATTCCACAAGGAACCGTTATCAAAGAATTAGAATCCGGTAAGATTATTGCAGATATGTCCGGTGATAACCGTAGACAGGTTATTCTGACAGGTGGTAGAGGTGGTAATGGTAACCAGCATTATGCTACTTCAACCATGCAGGCACCAAAGTATGCCCAGCCTGGACAACCTTCCAAGGAACTTAATCTTTTCCTTGAATTAAAGGTTATCGCAGATGTTGGACTTGTAGGTTTCCCTAACGTAGGAAAATCAACCTTATTATCCCGCGTATCAAATGCAAGACCTAAGATTGCCAATTATCATTTCACTACCTTGAATCCACATCTTGGAGTGGTTGATTTAGATGGTGCCAAAGGCTTTGTTATTGCTGATATCCCGGGATTAATTGAAGGCGCTTCTGAAGGTGTTGGTCTTGGTCATGAGTTCTTAAGACATATCGAAAGAACCAAGGTCTTAATTCACCTTGTAGATGCTGCATCCACAGAAGGACGTGATCCAATTGAAGATATCTATACCATTAATAAGGAATTAAAAGCCTATAATGAAGATATCGCAAAACGTCCACAGGTTATTGCAGCCAATAAAGTTGATGCCATTTTCGATGATGGAACAGGTGTTGATCCAGTCCAGAAGATTCGTGATGAATTCGAACCACAGGGCATGAAAGTATTCCCAATTTCTGCTGTTTCCGGACAGGGAATGAAAGAGTTATTATACTACGTAAATGACCTTCTTGCAGAAATCAACGAACCACCAACCGTATTTGAACCGGAATTCAATCCTGATACAGAAATCGTTACAGGAAATGAACCATATACCGTGGAATACAATGCCAAGGATAACGAATATGTCGTGGAAGGTCCTCGTATTGAGAAGATGCTTGGTTATACCAATCTTGAGTCCGAACGTGGATTTAAGTTCTTCCAGGAATTTTTAAAGGACAATGGCATTCTCGACGAATTAGAAGCACTTGGAATTCAGGAAGGCGATACAGTCCGTATGTATGGTCTTGCCTTTAACTATTATAAATAAAATAAAGCACGGAGGAAACGCATATGACAAGCAAGCAGAGAGCATATTTAAAGGGACTTGCCATGAATCTTGATCCGGTTTTCCAGATTGGAAAGTCATCTGTAACACCGGAAAATATAGAAGCAATTGCTGAAACCTTTAATACAAGAGAATTAGTTAAGATTGCCGTTCTTAAGAATTGTCTTGATGATCCAAAGGAAATCGCAAATGTAGTTGCAGAAAGAACACGTTCACAGGTTGTTCAGGTCATTGGTAAAAAATTCGTATTATATAAACCATTTAAAGAAAATCCAAAGATTGTTTTACCAAAATAAATGGAGGCAACTATGAAGCAGACAACAAAAATAGGAATCATGGGCGGAACCTTTAATCCCATACACAATGGTCATATTGCACTTGCACAGGCCGCATATAAGAACTTTTCACTGGATAAGATACTTTTTATGCCAAGTGGGAAATCCTATATGAAACAGGACGTTCTGGACAACGAGAAACGTACTGCAATGGTTTCACGGGCAATTGCATCGATTCCTTATTTTGAATTGTCTACCATAGAAGTTGAAAGACCAGGTAATACCTATACCTGTGAAACGTTACAACAGTTAACTCAGCAAAATCCAAATGTCCATTATTATTTTATTTTGGGTGCAGATTCTTTATTTTATATAGAAAAATGGAAGAATCCGGAAATTATTTTTTCTTTGGCAACTATCATATGTATGGTCAGAGATGATTTTTGTCTGGCTGATATCAAAGAAAAAGGTGCTGAGTTGGCTCAAAAGGGCGCTGATATTTTATATTTAGATATACCTAAAATTACCATTTCTTCCACAGAGATCAGAAACAGAGTCAAACACCATGAATCGATTTCTGATCTGGTGCCTGAAAACGTAGCAGAATACATTATACAGGAGCACTTATATGAAGAAGATTAAGAAATATCTGAAAAAGCACCTGACAAAGGAGCGATATCAACATACCATAGGCGTTGCCTATACGGCAACCTCTATGGCAATGAAATACAATCCTGATACAACGAACTCTGACTTTATTAAAAAAGCAGAGCTTGCCGGATTGCTGCATGATTGCGCCAAAAACATGGATAACGGAAAGAAACTTCGTTTATGTAATAAGTATGACATTCCTTATTCTGATTTTGAAGCAGAAAATACCTACTTACTGCATGGAAAAGTAGGCGCATTCCTTGCAAAATCAAAATTTAACATTCAGGATGAAGATATTTTAAATGCAATAACATGGCATACTACTGGAAGACCCGGAATGTCTACCTTAGAGAAGATTATCTTTATTGCAGATTATATCGAGCCCTCCAGAAAACCGGTTCCAGACTTAGACCGTATCAGAAAGCTTGCCTTTGAAGATTTGGATCAAACAATGAAAGCAATTCTTGAAAATACCATAAGTTATCTTCAAAAAAATAACAAGCCTTTCGATTCTATGACACAGAAAACCTATGACAGCTATAAGAGTGAGACATCTCACCCTTAGCATGATGATTACTGGAAAGAGGATTACACTATGAATATAGAAAAGAATATTACGACAGTAATTGACGCATTAGAAGATAAAAAGGCCGAGAATATCAAAATCATTAACATTGGCGAGATTTCTTCTGTCGCAGATTACTTTATCATTACAAATGGAACAAATACAAGTCAGGTACAGGCTTTAGCAGACAATGTTTCTGAAAAGCTTGGACGTGAAGGTGTTCACGCAAGACAAATCGAAGGTTACAATGGTGCTAATTGGATTTTAATGGATTATACTGATTTTGTTGTTCATATCTTTGATAAAGAAAGCCGTCCTTTCTATGACTTGGAAAGAATCTGGCGTGATGGAACAGCAGTCGAAGTAAGTGAATTTAAAAACTAGTATTATAAGCGACGCTTGCAATATTTTCCTATATTTCAGCGTGCAAATAAAAAAGAGATATATATGAATTATATTGTTCATATATATCTCTTTTTTTATTTGTAACCACATTTCAATTCAAGCTGGCTCTTATTTATATAAACGAAAGACACCATAAACTTTACCAAGAATATCTACATGATCTACAATAATCGGCTCCATGGTATCATTCTCTGGCTGAAGTCTGTAATGGCCATTCTCTTTATAAAATGTCTTAACAGTAGCAGAATCATCCACTAATGCCACAACGGTATCACCATTCTCAGCCGTATTACAGCTATGAACGAAAATCTGATCCCCATTAAAGATTCCGGCATTAATCATACTGTCACCTTTCACCTTAAGAACAAAAGACTCGCCACCGGGAACCATCTCAGCCGGAATAGGGAAGTATCCTTCAATGTTCTGTTCTGCAAGAATCGGCTGACCGGCAGCAACAGTTCCTACAATTGGAATACTTGCCATCTCATGACGAACCATCTGGAAGCTGTCATCCATAATCTCAATTGCACGAGGCTTCGTCGGATCTCTTCTTATGTATCCATTCTTCTCTAACGTCTCCAGATGTGAATGTACGGAAGAAGTTGATTTTAAATGAACTGCCTCACAAATCTCACGTACTGCCGGTGGATAGCCCTTCTTTAATATTTCATCCTTTATATATTCTAAAATTTCTTTCTGTTTTGCAGTAATCTTTCCATATGCCATAAACACAGCTCCTCCTTGTAAATTTATGTAAGCATCACACATGCAATTCCATTTTCTGCTTCACTTTAATTATTATAATCATATCACATTAGCAAACCAAAAGCAAACATATATTCCAAATATTTGTTCGTATTTTTATAAAAAAGAATTGACATCCAAACAATTGTTCTATATAATCAAACTACAAACAGTTGTTCGGAATGCTTGTTCGTTTCTTAATAGAACAAGACACTATGCCAAAGAGGAGGATACCATAATGATGAAAGATACCTATTACAATCGTTCTAAAGTAAAGCGCGAGAAACGCAAGAAGCAGGTAAGAAGAAATATTATTCTGCTTATTCTATCAACTATTATTTTATCATCCTTTATGGTGTTTTTCGCTTCCATGTCCACACAGGCAAGTGATATGGAGCATCAGGTTACTTATAAGTATTTCAAAAGTGTATATATTTCTCAAGGTGATACTTTATGGTCCATAGCAGAAGAGAATATGGATGAACATTATCATAGTACACGAGAATATATTGAAGAAGTGAAACGCATGAATTCTTTAACATCTGACCAGATTGTATGTGGAAGTTACTTGATTGTTCCTTATTTCTCTACAGAATATAAAGTGGAGCCATAATATAAATTTTATTTCATATTACTTGTAAGTAGTATAAATATTTTTGCAAAATAAAGTTCACGAGATTATGATATACTTAATAGAAGTATCGTATAATAAAGTTCATTTATAGAAAAAAATATTGTATGGGGGATTTAATTAATAAAATAAACGTTGATGTGATTTTTTGTTTTAAAAGCCGTTGTTATCCCTCGCAGAAAAGCATATAATAATGGTATAAACAAGATTTTTATCAGAGGAAGCCTGGAAAATCTGACCTACTGCAAATGCAGCGGTTACTACGGCACATGAAAAGTAAAAAAAGAGGATACACATATCCTTGATAACTACCTTATTATCAGGGATATGGTAAGTGCAGAAATGCACCTTATCTCTTTCCCTGTATCAATAGATAAAGAAATAAGATACTGCTATATGGCAGGGAAAGTGAGGAAACAAATGGGAAAAAAGGATACTCAGACAAAATTATATATGTCTGATCCTAAGCATTTTGCAGATGCATTTAATTCTTCTGTTTTTAAAGGAAAACAGGTTGTTCATGCGGACAGTCTTTCTTTACAGGAGATGGATTCGACAGAATTGCAACAAAATTGTTGGGTATCTTTTTTTGAAAGTTCTACCTTAATGACATTGCCATTAAGATAGGCTCTTTTTTTCAAATACATTTTTTGACATTTCCTGATGATAAAGTTCATTTTTCGTCTATTTAGACGGGAATTTCTTTACATGTTCATATTTATGGTTCACGAAGCTTCACTGCATTGGCAGCCTTACGTCGCCTATCGTCTTCAATCGCTGCATAGTGCTTTCTGGTAGTATTTACGTCCTTATGGCCTAAAACATCGGCTACCAGATAAATATCGCCTGTTTCGCGATATAGTGACGTACCATACGTACTTCTAAGCTTATGTGGTGTTATTTTCTTTAGATTCGTTACAAGAGAAGAGTATTTCTTTACTAATTTCTCTACTGCACGAACAGAGATTCTCTTATTCTGCATAGATAAGAATAACGCATTCTCGTGACCTTCCACTGGAATTATATGATTTCTTTGCTCAAGATAATCAATTAAAGCGGTTTCCACTTCTTCACCGAAGTAAATAACGGCTTCATAGCCACCTTTTCTACGTATTTTAATTCCGTTGTTCTTAAAATCAATATCCTGCAAATCAATTCCTACACATTCCGATACACGCATACCAGTACCCAGTAGAAGCGTCAAAAGTGCTACATCACGAACTTTTGTCTTTTGATGATACAATAATTGTTGTTTTGTCAATTTTTCTCCTGATTCCACAGTATCAAGCAGAATAGCAACTTCATCTGCATCCAGTCTAACAATTTCTTTTTGGTGCAGTTTTGGCATCGGGACTAACGCTGCGGGATTCTTTTCAATTAACTCGTTTCGATAGAAGTAATTATAAAAGCTTCTTAATGACGCAAGCTTTCTTGATTTTCCACGTTCGTCATTCATGTATTCCTTACCATCTTTTATATAATAGGAGCAATACTCCAGATATTCTTCAATATCAAGCCTTGTAATCTGATCCAGCATCTCCAGAGGATAATCCTCAATCTTCATTTTCTTAAATACAGGATTATTTTCATGCATATACTCGAAGAACACTCTTAAATCATAGGCATACGCAATTCTTGTTCTTGATGAAGTGTATTCCTGCATGCCCCTAAAATATTGCGCACAAAATGGTGGAAGAGTATCTAACAGCTCTCTTAGATGCATAATATTCTTCTTATTCTGTTCTTCATGGTAGTTTGATTTATTTTCCAATGTAGCTTTCCCATCCTTTCATATCGCTGCGCAATATGGCTGTAAACATTCTTTCTTTTACTCCCGGGTTTTCTCTATTTAACTGTGCTAATAACTGCTTTACATATTCTCGTCTTGTATTTCCATCCGCAGGACATGGACTCTTTACAACCGGGACTTCATTTTTATTGATAAAACCAATAACATCTGCCTCATTTACATACATTAATGGTCGAATTACGGTTAAATCCATCCTGTCCAGATAAGTAACTGGTGAAAAGGTATGAAAACGACCTTCATAGATTAAAGACATAAGCATCGTTATCACGACATCATCTTTGTGATGCGCATACGCAATCTTATTACATCCCAAGGACTTCATAGCTTCATTTAACGCACCTTTTCGCATTTTGGAACATAAAGAGCAAGGATTTTCTTCCTTACGATCCTCAAAGATAATCTTTCCTATATCTGTCTTAACAATCTTGTATGGAACATCCAATTCTTCACATAATTCGACAATCTTATCAAGATTCAGATTCTGGAATCCTAAATCTACCGTAACCGCGTATAATGTGAATTTCTTTGGATAAAATCTTTTTAGACCATTTAATGCGTAGAGCAGTGCAAGGCTGTCTTTTCCACCAGAAATCCCTACTGCAATTTTATCCCCTTCCTCAATCATTTGAAAATCGTCAATAGCTCTTCTTACATAGCTCATTAGCTGTTGCAGTTTCATTGTTCAATCATACCTTTCTAAAATATATAAAAATTTTACACAATAACAATGGCAGTCCAATTTGATTGTGTTATAATTAAGCCAAGGAAATATTTTTCTTTTTGTACAAATTAAATATACAACAAATTAATATTATTTCCAAATCGTTTTTACTAATTTATTATATAATACATTCCAATAAGATAGGAGAGTACATTCGCCTTATGAAAAAGAACAAAAATCATATTCGTTGGGGACTCACAGCCTTCCTTGTGATTATTGCAAGCCTTGTTTCCTATTACATCATGTTTCATCTTAATAATTTTAAGGGTATTTTAAACAGGCTGATTATTATTTTAATGCCAGTTATTGATGGTCTTGTTATTGCTTATTTATTAACTCCGCTTTTAAATACTTTCGAACGGAAAGCAGTAAAGCCATTTTTTGAGTTATTGCCATTTCGTGTAAAAGAAAAACAACAAAGAATGTGTTCCATACTAATTACCATGCTTGTTGTATATGTAGCCTTTTATGCATTCTTTGCCATGGTAATACCACAGATTTCAACCAGTATCATGACGATTATTGAACAGTTCCCAAGCTATGTGGATACCTTAACTTCATGGATAACAAAAACATTAAATGATAATCCTCAGTTTGCAACTTTTTTAACAAATATGATTAATGAATATTCCTTCGATATTGAGAATCTGTTTAATACCAAAATAATTCCTCAGATTAATAATGTCATTATGACTGTTTCTATGAGTGTTTATTCCATTCTTAAAGAATTATGGAATCTCATTATCGGATTTATTATTTCTATTTATCTGCTTGGAAGCAAAGAAAAATTTGCTGCTCAGGCAAAGAAAATTGCTTATGCCTTTTTACCATTGGAAACCTCCAATCGCTTTATTAGTAATGTACGTTTTGCAAATAAGACATTTGGTGGCTTTTTCGTTGGTAAAATCATGGATTCCATTATTATTGGCTGCATTTGCTTTGCCGTTACCAATATTATGGGAACCCCATTTGCGGTATTAATCAGCGTAATCGTCGGAGTAACAAATATTATTCCATTTTTTGGTCCATTTTTAGGTGCAATTCCTTCTACGTTACTAATTTTATTTGTTAATCCTTTGCAGGCTCTTTATTTTGTAATTTTCATCATTATCCTTCAGCAAGTCGATGGAAATATTATTGGGCCAAAAATATTAGGAAGTTCAACCGGCTTATCTAGCTTTTGGGTTATTTTTGCCATTACTTTATTTGGCGGATTATTCGGTATCTTTGGTATGATTATCGGCGTTCCAATCTTTGCCATTATATTTGCATCCATTAAATCCCTGGTTGAATCTAAGTTAATGTTAAAAGATTTACCTCCGGAAACATCAAAATATTTGCGCTTATTATATATTAATCCAGAGGATATGGAACTGGTTAATTTCTCTGAACGGGATGATAAACCATTTTCACAGATTACACAGATTCTTGTAAAAAGCCAAGAGAAATTAAAGAACAAAAACAATAATTCCAAAAAGCAGCATCCAGATAAAACCGATGTTCATGATTAGAAAAATAAATTAACACCAAAATCTCAAACATAATGCAACATCTGTAAAAAAGGATGCGTTATGTTTGAGAGTACTTCAAAATGATAACATATGATATATTGTAATTGCAAGCATATCTTTTCGTTAAAGTTGTCTTTTGCGAATAGTTGGTTCTCTATCGGCGGGCACACTACACACGGTCTCCACG
>CAYUKO010000003.1:22058-59405 GCA_964445375.1 uncultured Roseburia sp. | reverse complement strand
TATAACTAATAAAGAACCATTATGTAATATTACATATATTAACACAAAATGAACCTTGGCAACTAAATATATTCCAAATAGAAAAAGAAATCTGTACAAGTCCGACAAAGTAAATAAGCATGAATAAGTACCAATTTGAATAAAATGGAATAAAAAACAAAGGAGTGACGGATATGACTGTAACAGTAAAGAATACCTTACCTAAAGAGTATAAGAATAAAGAAGAGCGACAGAAAGAAATACAAAGAGTATATGCAGAAATTCAAAATTCAATACTATTAAAGCAGACATGTAGTCAGTATAAGACAGCTTAACTATGATAGGAATTTATGCAAGACAATCTTTGGATAAAAAAGACAGCCTTTCAATTGACACACAAATAGAATCATGCAGAGAAAAATATATCAATAGTTGTAAAGTGAAAGGCATTGAGCCAGACGAGATTATTATATATAAAGACGCAGGATATAGTGGTAAAAACACGAAAAGACCGGATTTTCAAAGAATGTTGTCAGACATAAAGAATAAGAAAATCAATCATGTGATTATCTACAAGCTTGACCGTTTAGGACGTTCTATTATTGATTTTTCTGATTTATGGAATACCTTTGAAAAATATGGTGTTAGCCTATCTTGCTCTACCCAAGAGATAGATACTAGCTCACCTATGGGAAAAACCATAATATTTATACTTATGGTGTTTGCGGAAATGGAAAGAAACCTTATCCGTGAGCGTGTCATGGATAATTACTATGAAAGAGTAAAGGATGGACGTTGGGGTGGTGGTCCTGCACCATATGGCTTTTCTAATGCTAAAGTTAAAGATTGTACGGGAAGACTTATTCCTGTTCTAGTGCCTAATGAAGATATGGAAAACATGAGAATGATTTATGAGATGTATGCCAATACAGATATATCACTTGGCAAATTAGCAGAGTTTCTTACTGATAAAAAAATAAAATGCATGAGAAGCGAAACTTGGAGCAGTGTGAGTATTGCAAAATTGCTTAGGAATCCTGCTTATGTGAAAGCGGATTGTGATGTATATGCATATATTTCTTCCTATGGAATCAACATTGCAAATTCGATTGATGAATTTACAGGAGAACGGGCAGGAAATCTTGTTGGAAAAAGAGGAACATTGGCTGGTGGAGATAGAGTCCACAAAAAGTTTTCTGAAATGGTGTTTGCCCTTGGGGCTTGGGAAGGAACGATTGATTCTAGCCTTTGGCTTAAAGCTAATTATAAGCTTGATACAAATAAGCAGATTGCTAATAGTGGAAAAGGGACTATTACGTGGCTTACGGGATTGCATAAGTGTGGTTGCTGTGGTTCTGCATTTCGGACGGTAGTTACTAGCAAAACAAAGAGTCGCAAACTGTATTGTAGTGGAAAAAGTGAGCGTAAAAAGGAATGTGATAATAATGTTGTGCTTAGATTGGAAGAAGTAGAGCATTATGTACAGGCTGAATTGATAAAAGTACTGGAACAATGCCAAGATGTAGTGATTGATGAAAAACCGTTGATGAAAAATGAAGATAAAATTGAACTGAAAAAAGTGGAAGATGAAATTGACAATCTGATACAGAAGATTAAAGATGGTTCGGCGAATGATGTTCTTATGGATTATATTAATCGTGAAATTGAAAGGCTAAATACTAAGAGAAACAAAATTTCTGAAAGAATGTTCATCCCAAAGCAAAAACAAGTTAAAATGCCAATGATTAAATTTGAAGAATTAGGATTAGCAGAAAAGCATTTGGTTGCTCAAAACTACATAGACAGAGTGTTGATTAAAGGTTCTGAAATCGAGATTGTATGGAAAGTATAGTTTTTGGCTATTCCCTTCATTCTATAAACAGTAGTGATTCTCTTGATTGGAAGGACTATGGAGTTGACTCCATTATCAGTACCGTAACTCAACATAAGCATCTTGGAAATGGCAGCATCATTTTATGCCATAATGGCGCAAAGTACACCGCAGAAGCGCTTGATACGTTGATTACTACGTTACAAGGTCAAGGGTATACCTTTGTACCATTGTCAGAGCTGATTTATAAGGATAACTACCATATGAATCATGAAGGCAGACAGATAGCGGATAGTTAATAGAAGATGAAAAGGAGATTAAAGTCTACATGGATGCAGGTAGTATTCGTGTAGGCTTTTTCACCTGTTAGTTTCCTAAATAGTGAATATTGCATTTCATTTATGCATATGCTATAATAGCCGTAGGCAAAACGAAAGTAAGTATCTATCAAGATACGCACTAGAAAACCCCAAGGTGTCGGATACCTTGGGGTTTTCATTTTAGGCTAATTGTCACTATTTTTCATTATGCCTATCTAGCCATTTACAGATAAGGTGGCAAACAATACCTGCTTCGAGAGACACAATAAACGAAAGTAATACATCTATCACGATACACACCCCCTTTCCGTTGTCGGATTGGGTAGTGACAACAGTCGAATTATAGCATAAATCATTGAAAGAGAAAATAGTTTATGTCAACTAAGTGCGGAGGAATTTATTATGGGCAAAGGGTTTGTAATAGTCTGCTCTGCCTTTTTCTTCTACTTATCCCCCGGATGCACATATCCATCATCATCAATGACAACATCCATAGAAATACTCTGTTCAAAATCATAAATCTTTCGTTGGATATCAAGATCTGTCGGATAGCTTGTTTTACAATGTTCCTGAATGGCAGGAATAAAGCGCACACCACAGACAGATTCTGTTTCCACATCAATTTCAAGTTCATAAAGGCAGGTGTACATCGTCTTGGCGTTGAACCAGAAGTTTCCAAGACTGTACATAATAGGTTTGCCGTCATAATATTCTATGCCCTGCAAAACATGTGGATGGCTGCCAATCACGGCGTCAGCGCCCGCATCAAGCATGGCATAGGCAAGATCACGCTGGTATTGTTCTACTCTATGAGAGCCTTCTGTACCCCAGTGAATATTTGCAATAACGATATCGGCTACGTTTGCAGTCTGTTTAATGACTTCAAGATAAAGAGAAGGATCATAACAGCGAAGAATACCCGGAGTGGTATCGGTTGCCTGCGGAGTCATTTTGTATTTTTCTGCCCGGCTTGCAGCAACATAACCAATGATTAAGTCTCCATACTGGAAATAGTAAGGCTGGATGGCATCATCTAAGGTTCTGCCTGCACCTACATAGGGAATGTCCGCAGATTCTAAGGTATCAAAGGTATCATAAAGGGAAATGGCACCATAATCGTAACAGTGGTTATTTGCAAGGAGCACAATATCTGTGCCAAGCTCTTTCATGATGTTAACTCTGGAAGGGTGAGCACGGAAAGTCCAGGCCTTATTGGGAAGCTTAGTCCCTCGTTCGCTATAAGTAAATTCATTATTTGGCATGAAAATATCAGCCTGCTGCATATAAGTAATCAGCTCGGGTGCAATGCAGTCATAGATGCCATTTGTTTGTTTGTCAAGTGTCTGTGTGGTACACCAGTTTTCATCCAGATTCATATCACCGGCAAAGCAAAGTGTCAGCGTTTCAGGAATTTTCGCTGTTTCAGGTATTTTTGTAATTCTTTCCTCGGATGCATAAGTGGTTTGGGTGCTGCATATAATAAGAAGTAAAACCGTACTTAGGATGCCAAGTTTTTTGGTTATGCAAGAAAATTTCGACATAGTATTTCCTTTCTATTTTTGTTAATTAACTAAATATTAATGATATTGTATCAAACTATCTGACAAAATAGCAAGCCATTCTAACATAGGAAGGGATTTTACATGAAATTTATGTGCATTTTACATAAAAACATTACCATTTCTTGGATGACTATGTTATAATTTGACTAGTCGCGCGGCAAGAACCAGACGACAAACTGCGTAAGCAGAAAACAGGTATAAAAGTGGGTTATTTTTAAGGGGATTAAAGAATGAATGACATAGAGTTAGCACTCATACAAGAGATGGAACAGGAGTCGTTTCGTAATGTCTACGAAACAGCATGTAAATTAGTAGTAGAGCGATTGGAACAGATTCAGTCCAAGGTATCAGAGAAGAAGGAAAGAAATTATATCAAAGATATTGATTCTCGTGTTAAGAGTCCGATCAGCTGTTTGAATAAGATGCAGAAGAAAGGGTATAAGCTAAGGATTGAAACAGCAAAAGAGAAATTAAATGATATTGCTGGTGTCAGGGCGGTATGCTATTTTCTGGATGATGTTTATCAGTTGGCAGACATATTGATGGGATATTCTGATTTTGAGTTTGTAAAGATTAAGGATTATGTGAAAAAGCCAAAGGCAAGCGGTTATCAGAGCCTGCATATTATTGTAAGGGTACCGGTTGGTGAAGAAAAGGTCAAGGTAGAGATTCAGCTTCGTACAAGGGCAATGGACTTCTGGGCAGATATTGAGCATCATTTTATCTATAAGACTAAAGAGGTTGGAATGGAAGTGTTTGAGCAGGAGTTTTTGAAATGCTCCAAGTCCATTCAGAAGATTGATAAGCAGATGCTAAAGATTCGCAAGAAGCTGGAAGCTGCCGGAGTACGAGCATGCTAAGACAATAGTACATAGGGAATTTGTATAAAAAATGCGCAAAACGTTGTAAATGGTTGCGCATTTTTTTGTTACTTCTGTATGAAAGAAATGGAAAAATAACGTTTTTATGTCAATTGTTTACAAAAGTTTACCATGATAAACTTGAAAAATGAACAACCGATTGCGCAAAAGAAAAAAACAAATTGTGCATAGCGTTGTAAATCGGGAGGAATAGAGAAGGAGCATGGTATAAGTAATGAGAAGTAAGAGTAAAAAACGTGTTCTGGCATTAGTGATGGCAGCAGCATTAATGTCATCCCAGTTTATGGGAGTGAGTACAATCAAGGTACAGGCAGAGGAAACAGAAGCATCGGCAATAAGTGTAAGCGAAGATTTCGAGCAGGAAAGTAAGGAAGTACAATCTTCCGAACAGATGATAGAAGAGTCAGAGTCTTCCACGGCAGAAGCAAGCAAAGAAGAATCTGAAACGAAAAGTTCAGAAATAGAGGATTGTTCTGAGATAGAAGAAAATTCAGAAATAGAAGAAAGCTCAGAAATAGAGGAAAGTTCTGAAATGGAAGAAAGTTCTGAAATAGAAGAAAGCTCAGAAATAGAAGAGGATTCAGAAACAGAAGAACGTGTAAATGAGGAAGAAATAACCAGCGAAGAGGAAACAATAACAGAAGAAGAGACGACGACCGAAGAAGAAACGCTCACAGAAATGGAAGAGTATGCGGTTGCCCTTGCATTTTCCGCAGAAGATAGGAACTTTGAAGAAGTTTTAATTGAAAATGGTGATTTCGAAAGTGCTGATACAACCAATTGGGACGTATCATTTTCTTCTTATGAAAGCGATTCTTCTTATACAGTTAAGAATGATACATGGACAACGAATAATAAAACCTATTTTCTAAATTTCTATAATGGAAAGGAAGAGGAGAATACTTTCAAGGCAAGCTATACCGTATCTGGTTTGGAAGCAGGTAACTACTATGCGAGCATGGATTTTGAAGGTGAGAGCATGAGTAGTGGGCTTAGCTTTAGCGTGGCGGACAGCAACGGAAATATCCTTGGTGAAACAGAAACCATTGTGACAACAGGCTGGGATGTATGGGAAACTTATGGAACGGATGTATTTGCTTTTGATGGTGGGGAATTGACCATTACTGTTTCTGGTAACGTTCCATCCAAATATTGGGGAGATATTGATAATCTCAAGCTTTATGTAGAGGCTGAGGATGAGGAGCAAACACCGGTTGAGGAAGTAAGTAAGGATGCTCTCAAAGAGATGTCACTTTCCAATGGTGATTTTGAGACAACAGATACAACGAATTGGAATGTATTCTTAGCGTCTTATGACAAGTCATCTGCATATACCGTCAAGAATGATGCATGGACGACAAATAACAAAACGTATTTCCTGAATGTCTATAATGGGAATGAAGAAGAGAATGATTTTGAGGCATGTTATACCGTGTCTGATCTGGAAGCAGGCAATTACTATGTCAGCATGGATTTTGAAGGTGCTGACATGAACAGTGGACTGACACTTTGCATCACTGACAAGGACGGAAATGTCATGAGTGAAACAGAGGCAATCGCGACAACAGGTTGGGATGTATGGACAACTTATGAAACAGACATTTTTGACTTTGAAGGTGGTGATTTAACCGTAACGATTTCAGGAAAGCTTCCTGTTGAGTATTGGGGAGATATGGACAATCTGAAAGTATTTGGAGAGTTCGATGAGGAAGAAGAGGAGCCGGTTGATGCGGATATCTACGTTGAGAAGATTGACAATCTGACCAAAGATTTTATCAAGGGTGTAGATGTGTCTTCTGTTCTTGCAAATGAGAAGAGTGGTGCCGTTTATTATGATGAGGACGGTAATCAGGCAGATTTATTTGAAGTCTTTGCAGATGCTGGTGTAAATTATGCAAGAATCCGTGTATGGAATGACCCTTATGACTCCAATGGAAATGGTTATGGTGGTGGTAACTGTGACCTTGACAGTGCCATTGAAATGGGTAAAAGAGCAACCAAAGCCGGAATGAAGGTGCTGATTGATTTCCATTATTCTGATTTCTGGGCAGATCCGTCAAAGCAGCAGGCGCCGAAAGCATGGGAAGGTTATACCATCGAGGAAAAAGAAGAGGCTTTATATGACTACACTTATGAAAGCTTGAAGAAACTCATTGATGCAGGTGTTGCTGTAGGTATGGTTCAGGTTGGTAATGAGACCAATAACGGTATTGCAGGTGAGTCTGACTGGGAAAATATGTGCAAGCTTTTCAATGCAGGAAGCAAAGCAGTTCGTGACATTGATAAGGATATTTTAGTAGCAGTACATTTCACAAACCCGGAAACAGCCGGAAGATATGCAGGTTATGCGAAGAACCTTGATAAATACGAAGTAGATTATGACGTATTTGCATCTTCCTTCTATATTTATTGGCATGGAACCACATCGAATTTGACAAGTGTATTAAAGGATATTGCAGATACTTACCATAAGAAAGTCATGGTAGCGGAAACCTCTTATGCCTATACCTTAGAGGAAGGCGATGGACATGGTAATACGATTGATGATGAGAATGATCTGATAAGTGGTTATCCTGCAACGATACAGGGACAGGCTAATGTAGTGCGTGACGTTATGGCTGCGGTTGCCAATGTTGGTTCTGCTGGTATTGGTGCTTTTTACTGGGAGCCTGCATGGACACCAGTACAGGTATATGATGCAGATGCAGATGACGCAGAAGAGATTCTTGCAGAGAATAAAAAGCTTTGGGAGAAGAATGGCTCCGGTTGGGCATCAAGCTATGCCGGTGAGTATGATGCAAAGGATGCAGGCGTATGGTATGGTGGCAGCGCAGTCGATAATCAGGCATTGTTTGATTTTGAAGGACATCCGCTTCCATCTATCAATGTATTTAAATATGTAGGAACAGGTGCAAAGGCACCGTTAGCTGTCAATAAGGCAGAGAATGTAGAAGTAACAGTAAAGCTTGGTGAAGAAGTTACGTTACCGGAACAGGTAATCGTATATTATAACGATAATACTACAAGTGAAGAAACAGTAACCTGGAATGAGGAGCAGGTTCAGGTTCTGAAAGGTGCAGAAGCTGGTAGTTATACCGTAAATGGTACACTGACTGTATTAAATAAAGAATTGACGGTAACATGTACCGTAGTAATTAAGCCACAGAACTTTGTTGAAAATTATGGTTTTGAAGATCCAACAAGTGATGCGTGGAAGGTAACTGCTGCGGAAGGCTATACAGATTGTACGGATTATGAGAATAATGCAACCAATGCAAAGGATGGAAATTATTCTCTTCACTTCTGGTCAGCAAATGATATAGATTTTACCGTTTCACAGGAAATTAAGGGCTTGGAAAGTGGTGTATATACATTACAGGCATGCATTCAGGGAGGCGATGCAGATCCACAGGATATGTCAATCTTTGCGAAGGTTGGTGATAAAGAATACAGCGCTCCTATGACCGTAGCAGGATGGCTGAACTGGGATATGCCGGAAATTACAGGAATCGAAGTTAAGGCTGGCGAAACGGTAGAAATCGGAGCACATATTATCGCTGCAGCAAGTGGCTGGGGTGGCATGGATGAATTCGTTCTGTATCGCGTGTCCGACCTTGAAGAAGCAACCGAAGAAGAAGCAACCGAGGAAGAAGCAGACGAAGAAGAAGCAACCAAAGAAGAAATAACGAAAGAAGAATCAATTCAAGAAGAGACAAGCAACGAAGTAATCACGAAAAAAGGAACTAACAAAAAAAGTACAGTAGCAAAAAAAGCAAATCAGGAAAGCAGTCCTAAGCTGATTCAGGTAGAAGAAAGTATTGTGCCTATGGCAGAAAAGATTATAGAAAATGGAGAACTTCCATATGCAGAATTAAGTTTTTCCAATCAGCAGGCAATGTTGAAACTTGAAATCATGAAGAAGTATTATGGAAGAAATCTTTATCTTATGGCTCATTTGGGAAATGGTGTAGGATATAGTATTTCCAAAGAAGCATTAGGAATGGCAAATGAAGACTTGAATTTGAATTCTACCTTTGAAAGAGTTGCAGATTTTGCAGTAGATTTTGAAACCTTCCATTTACAGCCGGTAAAGGAAGAAAAGCTTGCTTATCAGATTGGTATTCACATGAATATGGGAGCAGAATATGCAGGAAAGACAGCATATCTGTTTTGTAAAAATCTTGCAACAGGTACCTATCAGTTATGTAAGACCATGACAGTAAGTGAAATTGGAAATGTTGGATTTAATACAGATGAAATGACAGATGTAATGGTTCTGATTGCAAAATAAGCCTAATACATAAGTCCTATAATAATGCATAAAAAAGAAAAGGGATAGTCAATTAAGACAATCCCTTTTCTGATTATGTAGTTTCCTACACAAATATTAACTGATTAGTTAGCAGCTTCTTCTGTAGTAGCAACTTCTGTAGTAGCTTCTTCAGTTGTAGCAACTTCTGTAGTAGCTTCTTCAGTTGTAGCTTCTTCTGTAGTAGCTTCTTCAGTTGTAGCAACTTCTGTAGTAGCTTCTTCAGTTGTAGCTTCTTCTGTAGTAGCAACTTCTGTAGTAGCTTCTTCAGTTGTAGCAGCTTCTGTAGTAGCTTCTTCTACAACTACAGTTTCAGCTGTTTCTTCAGCTGTAGAACCACAAGCTGTAAGCATTGCTGCGCCTAATGTAAGTGTCATGATTGTTGCTAAAATAGATTTCTTCATAATTTTTTTCTCCCTTTTTTATTAATCAAGATTTCCAAAACAAGGTTTTGGATACTGAATTAATAGTGATTGTTTTTCGTAAAATTTACAAAAAACATAACTTGTGTTTACAATTCACATATTATACATCTTTTTTTGAGAAGGTCAATAGTTTTTATAAAAAATTATTCATTTTATATTTACTTTATATTTACAAGGCGTTCACAAAATGTTCATATTCTGGAGGAAAATGGGAAAAAATATCCCACCAAGAGACTTGATGGGATAGGAAAGACTATTTTGTCTTAATAAACGGAGTAAGCAAATAAAGTGGCAATCCAAAGAATAATGCATAGGCATAACGGAACTCTGTAGCAACAGGGGTTGCCATACATAATGTTACTACAAGGGCAATAACAGGAATGGTAATTAAAAATCCCATATGCTGATTATTTCGAATGGATAGGAACTGCGTAAGAAGAACCGTCCAAAACATACCACCAATACTCCACAGGAAACCGTATAATGGAATTAATTCCTGAAGCTTAAAGAGGATTTCTCTTATTTTTATAATAATGCTGCCTCGAAGAATGGGCTGCCAGGTAAGTCCAAATTCATTTGGATAAATACCATCAGCCAGTCCAACCTCATAAGAAACATCTGGATACCAGAAGCCATTTGTCTGGGAAACGTAAGCATCAAAGTATGCTTTTGGATGATTGAGTCCAATGGAGAGCCAAAGGGAAAAGAACTCGCTCTTATGGTCTTCCAAATAGTCGTTTCCAGTTTGGCGAATCAGATTTTTTATATTATCGGACACGTCAGGCTGATAGACCTGAGGTGCCTGCTCAAGATCCATGAAATGTTCAAGAAGGTCAGCCTGCTCTTGGGTGAGGCTTTCACCGTTTGCAAGTACTCTTGCAATCTGCTGGACTGGAACGGATAGCGATTCCACAAAGTCAGCCTGTTTGATTTCATAGATGTTCATACAAGGATATTTTACGAACAACACCAATACAAGCAGAATCAAATGGACTGGTATCATAGTCTTAAGCTGATTTCGAGTCACGTAGAGGATAAATGGCAGACTTAATAAAAAGGCATACCAGCCGTTCGTACGCAGAAGACATATCATAAAGCCTGCGATAATATATGGCAGAACAAGGGTAAAATATTCCGAGAGTTTTAACTTGGTGTTCTCGCCATTTTCAGTATTACGTAACAGAAAACGGAGCAATGCAGCAGTAAAGAGTGTCATAAATCCGGCAAAAGGAATATCCTTCCACATAGTTACCGCATAGATACCATGATAAGGGACAAGGGCGTAGAATCCAATAACAATGAAATAAATCGAAGTCTTTATGTGAGCCAGCTGCAAAGTACGTATTACATATGCTACAACCATTGCCATAAAGAGCATTTGGAAAATGGTATAAAGTGCTAGGGAAAAGGAAACATCACCGGTAAGCTGCATGCCAATGTTATAGAAGAAACCAATGATGAGCGTATGAATAACCGGATGGTGATTGCTTAATTCATAGGCACCGATAACCTGAGCATATTGATTGATGCTGTCAGGAGTCATAACAGCAGGATATTCATGAAGAAAATACGGAAGCCATCCAAGAATGCAGGCAAGGAAGCCGGCAAAAGGAAGCCAGGAAACCGGATAAAGGGAAGTATCCGGCTTGAAATCCGTACTTTTTGTCAGCAGTAACAATACCGCATAGTAATATAGTAAAAACAGGCCAGCGAAGGATAACAGCAGTATTCCGATACAGAATAAAGTGCTGGTCATTCCCTGTAAAAGCTTTGTATAGTCAGCTGCAAGGGTAAGACTTGTAAAGAAGATTGCTGCAAGAAAGGAAAGCCAGTTATCCTTTGTGGTAACCGTAGTCCTTACAGAGTCCTTGGACAGACGCGTATATACATAGAGAAAAAGGAAAAAGAATAATATGGAAAACGGGTTGTTCGTACTTACCCCGAAAAGTCTCATGATGGCAAATAAGGACAAAAAGCTTTTTAGTGAACATAATATCAGATTCATAGGTGTCCTCCTTATCGAATAGTATAGTATTTCCAAAAAGAATGGTAATTATTTCGTACCTTCATAATTACAAAGATGTTTCTTACCAAAAGCATAAGCAAAACAAGGGACGCAGTCAAGAGAAGAACAGCCGAAATCATTGCATAAATACAAAAATTCTGCTATGATAACATATCGTAAGAATGTAAACGACATATTTTTAACAATGAATGAAAAGAATCGAGGAGAAACATGAGCTGGGAAAATAATGTGCGTAAGGTTGTTCCGTATGTTGCAGGAGAACAGCCAAAGGAGAAAAATGTTATCAAACTCAATACCAATGAATGTCCATATCCACCTGCACCTGGTGTAGAAGAAGTTCTGCATCATTTTGATTATGATGAGCTTCGTAAATATCCGGATCAGAATGTTACGGATTTAAGAGATATTCTGGCAAAGAGATATCATGTAGAGCCTGAGCAGATGTTTGTTGGCGTTGGTTCCGATGATGTACTGGCTATGTCATTTATGACATTTTTCAATTCCGATAAGCCGATTTTATTCCCGGATATTACATATTCCTTCTATGATGTCTGGGCTGATTTATATAAGATTCCTTATGAATGTCAGCCATTAGATGAGAACTTTGAGATTAAGAAGGAAGACTATTTTAAGGAAAATGGTGGTATTATTATTGCCAATCCGAATGCACCAACAGGCGTGTTTGCACCAGTGGAAATGATAGAAGAGATTATTCAGGCAAATCAGGATGTCGTAGTAATCGTTGATGAAGCTTATGTGGATTTTGGCGGAGAAAGCTGTCTTCCATTAATTGAGAAGTATGAGAATCTCTTAGTGGTACAGACTTTTTCCAAGTCACGTTCTATGGCAGGTATGCGAATCGGTTTTGCTATGGGAAGTAAGAAATTGATTGGTTATCTGAATGATGCAAAGTTTTCCTTCAATTCCTATACCATGAATGCAACTTCCATTGCAGCAGGTGTGGCATCAGTAGCAGATGAAGCATATTTTCAGAAGATAACAGGTAAGGTAATTGCAACAAGAGAGTGGACCAAGAAGGAGCTTGCAAGACTTGGATTTACCTTTACTGATTCTATGACAAACTTTATCTTTGCGGCGCACAAGAACATTCCGGCACAGGAAATCTTTGATGTGTTACGTGAGAATCAGATTTTTGTAAGACATTGGAATAAGCCACGTATTGGCAATTATTTACGAATTTCAATTGGAACGGATGAAGAGATGAAACAGGTCATTGTGTTCCTTGAAAGATATATAAGCGAAAGAAAATAGAGGGAGTAAGTTTAAAAGATGAAAGAATTTATTTTGAACATTTTAAGAGGTATGGTAATTGGCCTTGCCAATGTCATTCCGGGCGTTAGTGGTGGAACTATGATGGTATCCATGGGTATCTATGATAAGCTGATTTTTGTACTGACACATTTTATTAAGAAATTTAAGGAAGCAGTTATGCTGGTAGTACCAATTGGAATTGGTATGCTGCTTGCGATAGCACTTCTTTCCAAGGTGTTTTCAGAGGTGTTGTTCCCGAATTATCCGTTACAGACCAATCTGTTCTTTATCGGTTTGATTATCGGAAGCCTTCCCATTATTTATAAGAAGGTTAAGGGGAAGAAGACAGGATTTGGATGTATTCTTGCATTTGCGGCATTCTTTGTATTGGTTGTAGGAATGGCAATGATGGGTGAAGGTGTAGATACTGGTGCAGATGTATCTTTGAGCCTTGTCAATATCATCAAGCTGTTTGCTGTTGGTGTGATTGCAGCAGCAACCATGGTAATTCCTGGTGTGAGTGGTTCCATGATTATGATGATTCTTGGTTACTACAATACGATTATTGATTCCATCAATGGATTTCTGAATGCATTAATGGCATTTAATATTCCGGAGATTCTTGCTTATTGTGGTATTCTGGTTCCATTTGGTATCGGCGTGGTAATTGGTATCGTTGCAGTTGCTAAGTTGATTGAGTTCATTTTAAAGAAGTATAGCCAGATTGCTTACTGGGCAATTATCGGATTAATCGTAGCATCACCATTTGCTATTCTGATTATGATGGATGCGGTTGTATTTGGTATAGTAGAAATTGTTACTGGTGTTGTTGTATTGGCAGTTGGTTTTGTCATTGCATTGAAGCTTGGTGGGGAATAAAATGTGAAAAATCCATAAATGGAAGATTTTTTACATAAAAAAGCGGAATCAAAGGATTCCGCTTTTTCGCAAATAGAAAGGTATGGGATAAGATGGAAGCATATACAGATTTTGCAAGTGTGTATGATAAATTCATGGATGAGACACCCTATGAGCAATGGTGTCAGAATATACTTTCCGTGCTTGGTGAATATAAGATTCAGGATGGTTTACTTCTGGAGCTTGGCTGTGGAACAGGAAGTATGACAGAATTGCTTGCTGAGAAGGGCTATGATATGATAGGCATAGATTATTCGGAAGATATGCTCAATATCGCAATGAACAAAAGAGAGCAGTCTGGTCATGATATTCTGTACTTAAATCAGGATATGCGGGAATTTGAACTATATGGAACGGTTCGTGCGGTAGTCAGCGTGTGTGATTCTTTGAATTATCTGTTAGAGGATGAAGATATCATTCGCTGCTTTAAACTGGTGAATAATTATCTTGATCCGAAAGGAATCTTTTTCTTTGATTTCAATACCAGATATAAGTACGAAACTGTAATCGGAGATACTGTGATTGCCGAAAACAGAGAGGATTGCAGCTTTATCTGGGAGAACTTTTATGATGTAGAAGAAAGACTTAATGAATACGACCTTACGATATTTGTAAAAGAAGAACAGCATCCGGGAGATGAGATGTTCCGCAGATTTCAGGAGACACATCTGCAAAGAGGTTATGAACTGGAAGAAATCAAGCGTTTTGTAGAAGAGGCGGGAATGGAATTTGTCAGAGCCTTTGATGCAGAAAGTCTTGGTGAAGTAACCGATACAAGTGAGCGTATCTATTGTATAGCGCGCGAAAGAGGAAAATAAGGAGGATAACAAAAATGTCTGATTATATTGTTAGAGCAACTGCGGCAAATGCACAGATTAGAGCGTTTGCTGCTACAACAAGAGAAACCGTGGAAACAGCAAGAAAGGCACATGATACCAGCCCTGTTATCACAGCAGCACTTGGAAGACTGTTGACAGCGGGTGCGATGATGGGAAGTATGCTCAAAGGTGAGAAGGATGTCTTGACTTTGCAGATTCGTGGAAATGGTCCAGCAAAGGGATTGACCGTTACAGCAGATTCCAAGGCAAATGTAAAAGGTTCTCCTATGGAGCCACAGGTAATGCTGCCTCCAAATGCGCAGGGAAAGCTTGATGTTGGCGGAGCACTTGGTATTGGTGTTTTAAGCGTGATTAAGGATATGGGCTTAAAGGAGCCATATGTAGGGCAGACAGAATTGAAAACGGGCGAAATCGCAGAAGATTTGACCTATTACTTTGCGACTTCCGAGCAGGTTCCTTCCGCAGTTGGACTTGGTGTCTTGATGGAGCGTGATAACACCGTAAAGCAGGCAGGTGGATTTATTATTCAGTTGATGCCATTTGCAGAAGAAGAGGTTATTGAAAAGCTTGAGAAGAAGCTTGCCGAAGTGACCAGTGTTACTAAGCTTTTGGATGAAGGAAATACACCAGAGCAGATTCTTGAGATTCTGTTAGGTGACATGGGACTTGAGATTAATGATACGATTCCAACCCAGTATTATTGTAATTGTGACAAGGAACGTGTAGAAAAGGCAATTGTCAGCATCGGTAAGAAGGAAATCAACGAAATGATACAGGAAGGCAAGTCCATTGAAGTGAAGTGCCAGTTCTGTAATACCGCTTATGAGTTTACTGTTGAGGATTTGAAGAGGATTATCAAAAGATCAAAATAGATAACAGGGAGGAATGCTCATGTTAGATGGATTTATTAAGGTAGCTGCGGCTACACCAAAGATTAAGGTAGCAGATACGAAATTTAATACAGAAGCAATTCTGGACACAATTAGAGAAGCAGAAGAAAATGGTGCAAAGATTATCGTTCTTCCAGAGCTTTGTCTGACCGGATATTCCTGTCATGATTTGTTTTTGCAGGACAGGTTGTTAGATTCTGCCAAGGAACAGTTGCTCTATATTGCAGATGAAACATTGGAAAGTGATGCGCTGATTTTTATCGGCCTTCCAATCGAGAAAGAGCATAAGCTTTATAATGTGGCAGCGGTATTGCAGGGAGGTGAAATCCTTGCCTTTATTCCGAAGGAAAATATTCCAAACTATGCGGAATTCTATGAAGCAAGACATTTTGCAAACGGTAATGCCACAAGTGAATTCTTCCGTTTTAACGGAGAAGATGTTCCGTTTGGTACGGATATTCTGTTTACCTGCGATAATATAGAAGGTCTGACAGTGGGCTGTGAAATCTGTGAGGATGTCTGGACGATGAATCCGCCAAGTACCAGACATGCGCTTGCAGGAGCCAATGTAATCGTAAATCTGTCTGCAAGCAATGAACTTGTTGGAAAGGATACTTATCGTGAAGAATTAGTAAAGGCAACCAGTGCAAGACTCCTTTCTGCATATATTTATGCAAGTGCCGGAGATGGCGAATCCACACAGGACGTTGTATATGGCGGCCATGATATGATTGCGGAAAATGGCTCTATGCTTGCACAGAGTGCGCCATTTACGACAGGAATCATTTATGCAGATATTGATATTCAGAAGCTTCGCATGGAAAGACGTAAGATGAGTACTTATGTACCGGATAAGAATCCACCATATCTGATGATTCCATTCTGCTTTGAAATAGAAGAGACGAATCTGTGCAGATATTTTGCAAAGGCACCGTTTGTTCCGGCTGATAAGACGGCAAAGGAAAGACGCTGTGAGCAGATTCTTTCTATACAGGCAAATGGTCTGAAAAAGCGTTATGAGCATACAGGAGCAAAGACTGCAGTCATTGGTATTTCAGGTGGTTTAGATTCCACGCTTGCACTGCTTGTAACGGTACGTGCTTTTGATATGCTTGGACTTCCAAGAGAGAATATCAAGGCAGTTACTATGCCTTGCTTTGGTACGACAGACAGAACCTATGATAATGCATGTAAGCTGACAAGAGCCTGCGATGCAGAGCTGATTGAAGTAGATATTAAGGAAGCTGTTTTACTGCATTTCAGAGATATTGGTCAGGACCCGGAGAAACATGATGTTACGTATGAGAATGGTCAGGCAAGAGAAAGAACTCAGGTATTGATGAACATTGCCAATAAGCTTGGAGGTCTTGTCATCGGAACGGGCGATATGTCAGAGCTTGCACTTGGCTGGGCAACCTATAACGGAGATCATATGTCTATGTATGGAGTAAACGTAGGTGTACCAAAGACTCTGGTTCGCCATCTGGTACAGTATTATGCAGATACCTGTCATCATGAGGAAATGAGAAAGGTATTACTTGATGTGTTGGATACTCCGGTAAGTCCGGAGTTACTACCTCCACAGGATGGTGTGATTTCCCAGAAGACAGAAGATTTGGTTGGCCCTTACGAGCTGCATGATTTCTTTTTATACTATATGCTTCGTTGTGGGTATCCGCCTGCAAAGATATTCCGTGTTGCGAAGAAGACCTTTGAGGGCGATTATGAGGAAGAAGTGATTTTAAAATGGCTTAAGACCTTCTATCGAAGATTTTTCGCACAGCACTTTAAACGTTCCTGCCTGCCGGATGGTCCAAAGGTCGGAAGTGTTGCACTTTCACCAAGGGGTGATTTAAGAATGCCATCGGATGCCAGTGCAAGAATCTGGTTGGAAGAACTGGAGAATTTATAGAATGTTAAAATAGAGTAGGCTTTTGGATGATACACAAAAGCCTACTCTATTTTTATGTGATAGTAAATTGCGATAATGTAGTGGCAATTAATCAAGAATTACGAAGTAATTATTGCATTTCGCTAAGAGGCACTTCCTTTTGTACTTTTGCTTTATTCAATGCTTGTGACATGGAATTTAATAACATCAAAGAGGTGTATTTTGTCTCTGTGGAATAGCTGATATTTTCAATACTTTGTGCGGCGAGCACCTTATTGGCAAGCTCTGTCAGAGTTGGCTCCATAAGAGGATACATGGTAGTAACGGACTCATCCAGATTCGTCAGTGAGATGGCGTTGATGTGATCGGCATCTACGACCACCTGCATTTCCAGATTCGTAGTTCCAAGCTGTAAAGTACTTGTATAGACGCCCGGAACGTAAGCAGTCTGTGTTTCTGTTGTAGATTCTGTTTCGGAGCTTTCTGCTCCCGGTACAAAGATTGAGAAGAGTACAATGGCAATCAGCAAAACGACCACCAGAAGTAAAATAGTATAAAGTAATTCCTTAGAACGAAGGACTACAATTTTAGTATGAGAGCTCATAGGGGACTCCGTTTCTTTTTTCTTTATCATATTATGAGGTGAGGAGAGAGAATATGCCAATATAGTCTAAGAAAAGGCGAACAACGCAGTTGACAAATCCTGTTTTTTCTTGCTATATTAAAGCGTAAAAAGACTTAGATTCAGACAAAAACGACGTTTTATACATAAAAGATACACAATAGCGTATAAAATAGTTTTAGATAACGCATGAAAGGAAGAAATAAAATGGCAAAGAAGTATACCAAGCAGGACATTATTGATATGATTGAGGACGAAGACGTAGAATTTATCCGTATGCAGTTCACTGATATTGAGGGTAATTTTAAGAATGTAGCAATTACCTCAAGTCAGTTACAGAAGGCGTTGAATAACGATTGCATGTTTGACTGCTCTTTGGTAGAAGGTATGCTTCCTATTGACAATACGGATATGTTCCTTTATCCGGATATTGATACCTTTACCATTTTCCCATGGAGACCACAGCAGGGAAAGGTAGCAAGATTTATCTGTGATGTTTACCGTGCAGACAGAACACCATTTGAAGGTGACTGTCGTTATATCCTGAAAAAAGCAGTCAAACAAGCTGCAGAAATGGGATATACCTTTGATGTAGGTCCTGAATGTGAATTCTTCTTATTCAATGTAGATGAGAATGGAAGACCGACTACTCATACCAATGAGCAGGCAGGCTTCTTCGATATGGGACCTCTTGATAATGGAGAGAATGCAAGAAGAGATATCGTTCTTACTTTGGAGGATATGGGCTTTGAGGTAGAAGCCTCCCATCATGAGAAGGCACCATCCCAGCATGAGGTTGACTTTAGATATGATGAAGTACTTACTACTGCTGATAATATTATGACCTTTAAGCTTGCTGTAAAGACGATTGCAAAGCATCATGGTATGCATGCAACCTTTATGCCAAAGCCTAGAAAAGAGTTCTGTGGTTCCGGTATGCACATTAATATGTCTTTAAGAAAAGATGGCAAGAATATCTTTGCGGATCCAAATGGTGAAAATGGATTAAGCAAGGAAGCATATTACTTTATGGGTGGTTTGATGAAGCATGTGAAGGGAATCTGTGCGGTAACCAATCCATTAGTAAATTCTTACAAGCGATTAAAGCCTGGCTTTGAGGCACCGGTATATATCACATGGAGTACCTTGGGAGCAAATACTCTGATTCGTATTCCGGTTACCAGAGGAGAGCACACAAGAATTGAGCTTAGAAGCCCAGATCCGGCAGCCAATCCATATCTTGCGTTTGCTGCATGCCTGATGGCAGGACTTGATGGCATTCGTAACAAGATTGAACCACCAAAGGAGATGCGTGACAATATCAATGTCCTTACTGAGGAAGAGGCTGCTAAGAAAGGAATCGAAAAGCTTCCAACTGATTTACTTGATGCGTGTGAGGAGATGAAGAATGATTCCTTATTAAATGACTTACTGGGTGACAGAGTATTTGACCAGTATTATGATTCCAAAATCTCTGCATGGAAAGAATATGATAGTCAGGTAACGAATTGGGAAATTGAATCCTACCTATACAAATTCTAAACCGGTTTGTTTGAAGAAGACAGACAGGATTAGGAGGTGTCTTGGTGACGAATATCATCGTAGCCTTTGCCAAGATAGAAGATGCTAAAAGTATCAAAAACATCCTGGTAAAGAATGGATTTAGTGTAACAGCGGTCTGTACGTCAGGTGCGCAAGCGTTAAGCTATGCGGATGAATTTCATGACGGGATTATAATCTGCGGATACCGACTTACTGATATGATTTGCGTAGAATTACAGGAAAATCTGCCCAAAGGCTTTGAGATGGTGCTCATGGCTTCACAGAGAGTCTTGTCAGAATTATCAGGAACGAATATTATGGGACTTGGTATGCCACTCAAAGTACATGAATTAATCAGTACAATCGGCATGATGTCTCAGGGAATCGTCAGACGAAGAAAGAAGCTTCGTGAGAAGCCAAAGGTTCGTAATGAAGAGGAAGCGGCAACCATTGCAAAAGCAAAAGCTCTGCTCATGGAACGAAACAGTATGACAGAGGAAGAGGCGCACCGCTATTTACAAAAGCATAGTATGGATAATAGCACAAATATGGTTGAGACAGCACAGATGGTGTTGACAATGATGCAGGAATGCTCGTAAAGGGCATTCCTTTTTTCGTATGTACAAACGCAGGAAAAGTAACATAATATGCACAATATAGAGTGCAAAATACATATTTACTAAGTTAATGTTAGAAATTTTGTTTATAAAATGTACAAATGCTACAAAAATTAGCATAATTTTATATACGCTATTGAAAATAGCAAATTATCAGTCTATAATATAAATCAATCAGAGTTTGAATGGAATTCAAAATCTGGGAAGAAAAAATATAAGGTACTCACAACCTACAAAACGAGGAGGAGATTTCGATGAAAATCAAAAAGATCTTAGCAGCAACACTTGCTGCAACAATGGTAATGGCATCTGCATTGACAGTATGCGCAACTACTACAAGCGGTGGCTCAGGAAGCAGTAGTTCAAGTAGTTCTACATCAGTAGCAGCTGAGGATGTAAAATCTGCTAATGTAGAAATCAAAGTAGCCGGCTCAAGTGTAAAGACAACGATTGCTGGTGGTTATGCAGCAAAGAAGGTAGAAGGTGTAGCAGTTACCACACCTATGGCTGAGGTAAAGGCAAGCTTAGGATTAAAGGATGGTCAGACACCTTACATTATCGTATATGATACAGACGCAGAGAAGAGTCATCTTGCTATGGATTGTGTAAATGCAGCAGCAGAATCTATGGGTGCAACTTTCGTAACAGCAATTAATGTTGATCTTGGTGCGAAAGAAAATGGTAAGTTTATATCTCTTAAGGATGGTTCTATTGCAATGGTAGTAGGTATTCCTAATGTAGATGTTACAAAGACATATTCTATGGTATGTGTACAGCCAGGTGGTGTTGTTACTATCTTAGAGGATCAGGATACAAATCCTAAGACTGTTACTTTCGCAGTACAGGCTGGTCTTGGAACATATGCAATTGTTGCTCAGTAAACTGAGTAAGGTAAAGGAAGCTGTTAACAGTGGGGTTGGCAGCTTCCAAATAAATTTATGACATTTAGAGTGATTCTCACCAATAAGCTTGGGGAGGCTTTCCAAGGGAGAAGGATGACAGAAGAAAAGTAATGATATAAGGGGAAAAGAACTGTGCTGAAGGAATGGTGTATACGACATAAATATTCTGTAATTTTCATGGCATTTTTAATTTGTTTTTATGGATATCATATTGGCAGAGTTTATGGTTTTATTTTTTTTCCGGATGAGTTCGGTTATTGGACGTATGCAGCGAAAGCGGCAGGGTATGATTGGTCTGAAATTGTATCAATAGGTTCCTATTATTCTTATGGATATAGTCTTATCCTTTTTCCGATTTTCAAATTATGTAAGGATTCTGTAACAGCATATCGTGTAGCAGTTACATTAAATTTTATCTTTATTGGGTTAGTATATTTTTTATTGCTTTCGATAGCACAAAAAATATGGAGCAAGAAGAAAAAAAGAGCAGCGCTGTTTGCAGCAATAGCTGTTTTCTATCCTAGTTGGTTGATCTATGCACAAACAACAATGGTGGAAACCATATTAATGACTTTATTTATGGTAATATGTGCGTTGCTATATAATTACCTTGAAAAAAACAAGATGTCTACATTGGTATTACTGGTAGTAGCACTTGTATATATACATTTTTTGCATATGCGCGCAATTGGAATATTGATTGCGGGTGTAGTGACATTGCTTCTTTATTTCCTGCTGCAAAGCGGAAAGGCAAAGCAATTTCTGATTGCAGCAACAATTGGAACAGGAGTACTGATTGGCGGCTTTTTACTAAAAGAAGTCATGCAGAACATTCTCTATGCATCGGCTGGGGAGAATCGGCTTGGAATTAATGATTATGCAGGTCAGTTTGAGAAGATTTCGTTTATTTTTACAAAAGAAGGAATGATAAATCTGATATGCGGGCTTGCAGGAAAGGTCTTATATCTTGGACTTGCAAGCTTTGGATTGGTTTATTGGGGAATGTGGTATGCCATAAAGGAAGTGTGGAAGCTATGCAAACAGATAAAGAACAAAGAGAAGAGGGATATAAGAAAGCTTTTTTATCTGTTTGTTATTCTATCAACCATAGGGGAAACGTTGATCAATACGATTTATAATATTCGGCCTATTCGTGTAGATTCGGTAACATATGGAAGATATCATGAATTTGTTCTTCCGATTTTGATGCTTTTGGGATTGTATGAAATATCGAAAACAAGAAAAGTGGCATTGGGAACCGCTTTCATAACAATCATGCAATTACCAATGGTACCAATTGCTTTGACTAGTATCAATCAATATCATCTTACCAATTTCCATGGTTATACAATAGTAGGTATCGGATATCTGTATCAACTGAAAGATTTTGAACCCAATCGATTCTATTGGGCAACATATGTGTTTATGATTGCTCTGAGTATATTGGTAGCGGTGATAGTCAGACTTTCGCGAAGGAAAAAGTGTAGGGTTTTACTCATATTGTTAATCGTGTTAGAGTTTCTGCTTTCAGTACGTGCATCTACCATTTATCTTGAGGATTCCAATCTTGGAGCATATAGAGACAGCATAATCGTTGACAGGATAGAAACGTTACAGGAAGAAAATCCACAAAGACGGATTATATATATCCGAGAGGATGACAGCCCTTTTATCAGTATTATGCAATTCATGATGCGGGATAAGAAGATTGAAATCGTGAAAGCAGAGAAGACGGTAGAAGAGTATACAGAGGCAGAAATGGATGAAGATGACATTATTATGTTGAAATATGACACATCGCATGGGGAGGAAATAGCAAAGAAATACAGTAGCAGTATGATTTTTGGACATTTTGCTATTTATTATAATCCATAAGGGCAGTGAATGAGGGGGAGATTATGAAGAAACTGGTTAGATTTTTGCTTGTGATTCTTGGCTTATTGGTGTTAGGAGGCTTTACGGTCCAGGCATCAGAGGGGATGGAGATTACAGGAAATATCTTATTGGAGATTACGCAGGAAGCTATGCTGATGGCAGAACCGGATGAACAGTCAGAAGTGATTGCGACTCTTGCGGCAGGTACACCAGTATTTAGTGTAGAGGACTCGGATGGAATATGGATCAAGGTATCCTATCAAGAACTTTCCGGATATACCCATCTACAAAATGTTCGTAAATATGGCAGTGAAGAACTTGACCAGGAATTCGAACAACAGGCAACGCAAAATGTATTACTCATTAATGAATTAGAATACATAGCAGCCCAGAAGAAGCAGAAAACAACCTGGACAATCGTTATTGCTGTGCTTGTTGTTGCTATCTTTGCAGTAAGTATTGCTTCAGCCGTATTAAAGAATATTCATGAGATGGATAAGCGAAGAAACAGTACGCTCAAACGCAGAAAACGTAGATAGTATTTATGAAAAAGGGGAATGCATATGAAACTCATTATTCAGATACCATGCTATAACGAAGCGGATACCTTGGAAATGGCATTAAATGACTTGCCAACAGAACTAGAAGGGATTGATGAAATAGAATATCTGATTATCAACGATGGAAGTCGTGATATGACGGAAGAAGTAGCAAGGCAGTGGGGCGTACATCACATTGTAAACTTTAGTCAGAATAAAGGGCTGGCAAGAGGCTTTATGGCAGGGTTGGACGGATGTCTTCGAAATGGAGCAGATATTATTGTCAATACCGATGCAGATAATCAGTATTGTGCAGAGGATATTCAGCGGTTGATTCAACCCATTTTAGATGGGGAAGCGGATATGGTAGTTGGAGCAAGACCGATTGATGAGACGGAGCATTTTTCCTCGGTTAAGAAGAAGCTGCAGCATCTGGGAAGCTGGGCGGTAAGAAGAGCATCCAACACAGATATACCTGACGCACCAAGCGGTTTTCGAGCCATGACAAGAGATGCAGCAATGCATATCAATGTAGTAAATGATTATACATATACCCTTGAAACCATTGTACAGGCAGGACGCGAGAAGATTGCAATTACCAGTGTTCCCATACATACCAATCCGGAACTAAGACCTTCCAGATTGTTTCACGGAATCTGGTCTTATGTAAAGAAATCCATTGTCATTATTCTTAGGGCGTATATGATGTACAAGCCATTGAAATGCTTTACGTATTTAAGTGTGCTTCCGTTGATTTTAGGTATGGGAATCGGAATGCGCTTCTTGTATTTGATCGTGATTGGAAAAGGATATGGACATGTACAGTCCCTGATACTTGCATGTACCTTAATTATTATTGGTTTCCTGACGTTTATGATAGGTCTGATATCTGATTTGATGGCTTCAAACAGGAGAATTTTAACAGACACGCAGTATCATGTAAGAAGAATGGAATATGAGGCAATAGAGGAGAGACGCAGACAAGAGTATGAAGAAACAGATAACATTTGTAGTGCCCGCATTCAATGCAGAGAGTACTTTACCCAGAACGATAGACAGCATATTGCATCAGACGGATGAACGATATCAGATCATTATTGTAAATGATGGTTCTACAGATGGAACGGATGCGATTTCTAAGAGATATGCACTAAATTATCCTGACAAAATCACCTATCGTTATCAGAAGAATCTTGGGTCCGGTGGCGCCAGAAATCATGGAATGAAGCTGGTAAAGACAGAATATGTTTCTTTTCTAGACAGTGATGACTGGTTGATGCCGGAGTATGTGGAAACGATATGCAAGTATTTGGAGGCACATGCAGATACCAAGGTAGAAATGATTATGACGTTACCACAAATCTATCATGAGGGTAGTAAGGCGGTCAGAAACTGGTACGATAAGGAACTCTTTGAACAGATTTTTCAAGAAGATGGTCAAATTGTGAACCCTCAGAAAGAACAGCTTCTCTATCAATTTGAAGTAAATCATTGCAGAAAAGTATTGCAGATGGATTTTCTAAGAAGAGTAAACTTTCAGTTTCGGGAAAAAATCAGATGGGAAGATGTGTATCCTCATTTCTATTTGCTATCAAAGTGCACAAGTTGCATGGGTATAGGAAGCGTAGGATTTTATTATCGAATTGGTGGAAAGCAGCAGGTAACTGCTTCAAGAGGAAAAGACAGATTAGATTTCCTGCTTGTTATGGATGAACTGGTAAATTATATAGAGAAGGAAAAACGGGAAGATTTGAGGTTCCCGGTTATGCGTATTCTTGTAAGATTTGCCATATGGGGAATCAGAATGGCAGATGTGGATACCAGAAAATATCTGGTACAGGAACTGCATAAGGCATTTCGTAGAATTCCTAAGAGTTACTATAAGGCTTTACAAAAAGGTAGTAAAGACAGTTATTCCAAGGCAGATGCAAGACAATATCAGCTCTTTATGTTGGCAATTCGTTATAAAATAATGAATCTCATATTTTATGATTATCTGTATCAGGATATGGGAGAAAAAATAATCAAAAAGCTATTAGGTGCAGAGCAAAGAGTAGCATAAGACAGAAAGTGAGAAGTACGATGCAGCAGATTAAGAATTACCTATCCAATCTATATGATATAAAAACAGTACTATTGCTTTCCAAAACGCAGGAATTTAAGGAGCTTGCAGAATGGCTTGTTCGCAATAAGCAAGTAGAGATTGTTTACTTGCCGGATGAACAGCCAATGGATGCGGTTATCTTTGACTGGAACTGTGAAGCAGAAGTTTTGTCGTTGGCGGATTATAAGCCAGGATATCTGATCGGAAGAATGAAGAAAACAGAGGACTATTTTACGGTATGGGAAACATTCAGGAAAGAAGCAACGGCTATTTATATAGAACAGGATAGAGCATTAGAAGCAAAGGAAATTACTGCAGACGTAGCGCCGTGTGAAATTCTGGACTGGCATAGAAATGATAGTGGAATAGAATTATCAGTTATTCTGCCCGTTTATAATGTTGCGAAATATTTACCAGCTTGCATGGAATCATTAATCAAATGGCAGGCACCTTATTTAGAATACCTCTTTGTAAATGACGGCAGTACGGATGAATCAAGAGATATCATCCTAAACTATGCGAAAAATGACAAGCGTGTCAAATTAATCGATAAAGAAAATGGTGGCTGTGCATCTGCACGAAACCGGGGAATCGAGGAAGCAAAGGGAAGATATATTGGCTTTGTAGATTCGGATGATTTCATAGATGAGACGATGTTCTATAAGTTATTGCGCAGGGCAATGATGGGCAATTACGGGTTAACATATTGTGGTTACAAAGAGTATTACGAAGAAGATGGCAGTTCGGAGGCAGTATTAAATGACTGTTTGAAGAATCCCTATCTGACAGGAACCTATCGGGAAGATAAAGTGCAGCTACTTGCCGTGAATACCAGAGTTGCTATCTGGCGGGCTATTTATCAGAAGGACATTCTGGACAGGAAGCATATTCGTTTTCATGAAGATATGAAGCGATATGATGACCTTCCATTTCGTGTGGAGTACATCTTCGCAGCAGGAAGTGCAGCATGTGTACCGGAACATTTATATTATTACAGACTCGGCAGAAAAGGGCAGGATGTAAGCTGTACGGATGAGAGATTGTTTGTTCATTTTACAATGTTTGAACATCTGGATCAATATGTGGATGCCTTTAAGGACAAGCGTCTGCAAGACCTGTTACAAGTCGTGAAGATACATACTCATGGCTATGCATTATCAAAGCTCGAGAAGAAGTATCGAAAAGAGTATATCAGGAAAGCAAAGATTCAGCTTGACCGAAATATGGGATATTGGAGAACAGTCAGTCTGATTCTCATGTATACCGGAAAAGGAAATCTTGGCTGGTATACCAGGATGAAATTATTAGGTTGATTGCTGTGTGAAAAGCATAGTTATCATAGATTGGCACCTTGACAATTGCATACTTTACATTAGGATGAACTATTCAAAATCTTTACGGAGTGTGTTAGTATAATAATAGTAACAGGACTCATGGAAAGGTTTAGGTAAGAGGATGGCAAGAACAGTAGCAATCGGAATTCAAGACTTTGAAACAGTGATTACCAATGATTACTTTTATGTGGACAAAACAGCCTTTATCAAGGAATGGTGGGAAAGCGGTGATAGTGTAACTCTTATTTCCCGACCAAGACGATTTGGAAAGACATTGAATATGAGTATGTTGGAGAGATTCTTCTCCTTAAAATACGCAGGAAAGGGCGAAGTGTTCGAGAAGCTTTCCGTTTGGAAGGAAGAAAAGTACAGAAATTTGCAGGGAACCTATCCGGTTATAAGTTTGTCGTTTGCAATAGTAAAAGAGAAGAATTTTGAGCTGACGAGAAAGAAGATATGTAGAATAATTGCTGATATTTACAAAGAATATGCTTTTTTGAAAGAGAGTAATGTATTGTCAGAACGGGATAAAGAGGATTTTGACAAAGTGTCAGCAGATATGGGAGATACAGAGGCAACCATGTCCTTGCACCATTTATCCAATTTACTTTATCAATATTACGGCAAGAAAGTAATTATTTTGCTTGATGAGTACGATACGCCTATGCAGGAAGCCTATGTAGGTGGATATTGGGACGAACTGGTAGCTTTTACAAGAAGTCTGTTTAACGCAACCTTTAAGACAAATCCCTGGCTTGACAGGGCTATTATGACTGGAATTACAAGGGTAAGTAAGGAATCAATCTTCTCGGATTTGAATAATTTAGAGGTAGTAACTACTACTTCGAACAAATATGCTACAGCATTTGGCTTTACAGAAGATGAAGTATTTGGGGCAATGGATGAGATGGGATATCAGGAGAAAGAAAAGGTAAAGGAATGGTATGATGGCTTTATCTTTGGAAAAACTAAGGATATTTATAATCCATGGTCGATACTGAATTATCTGGATAAAGGAAAGTTCAGTGCATATTGGGCAAATACAAGCTCAAACAGTCTGGTAGGAAAGTTAGTAAGAGAAGGAAGTAAAGGCGTTAAGGCTGACTTTGAGAAGCTTTTAAAGGGGGAGCATTTATTTGCACCAATTGACGAGCAGATTGTCTATAATCAATTAGATGGAAATGACCAGGCTATATGGAGTCTGTTGCTTGCAAGTGGATATCTTAAGGTAATCGATTATGAGAAATATGACAATGATGATATCATAGAGCCAAAGTATGAATTGCAATTAACCAATCATGAAGTTGCACTGATGTTCCGACAAATGGTAAAGGGATGGTTTCGAGCGACATCAGAAGACTACAATGATTTTGTTAAAGCACTTCTTATTGGTGACTTGGATGCCATGAATGAATATATGAACCGAGTGGCACTCAATACGTTCAGCAGCTTTGATACCGGAAATCGACCATCAGGAATCGAACCGGAACGCTTCTATCATGGATTTGTATTAGGGCTTCTCGTGGAACTGGCAGACAGATATGTACTCACTTCGAATCGTGAGAGCGGATTTGGACGTTACGATGTCATGCTCAAGCCAAAGAATAAAAAGGATGCTGCTTTCATACTGGAATTCAAGGTATTCAATCCAAGAAAGGATGCTACACTTGAAGAAACGGTCAATGCAGCATTGACACAGATAAGAGATAAGCAATACGAAGCAGAACTCATCACAGAAGGCATTCCTGCTGAGAATATCCGAAAGTATGGCTTCGGATTTGAAGGTAAGAAAGTGCTGATAGGGGAGTAGAGGAAATCGAACAGACTTTCGGCAAAGGGTTGACATATATAGTTGAAATTCATATAATAAATATATAAGGAACAAATGTTCTATATATAATAAATGAAATGAGGCTATATATGGGAGCAAAAGATACAAAAGCAAAAGAATTCCTTTCAGATAATGAGAGATTTGCAGATTTATTCAATTATTATCTATTTGAGGGCAGACAGATTATGAAAGCCGAAGACTTATGCGAGCGTGATACTACAAAAGTGTTATCAATCTTTGGAGCAGATAAGAAAGAGATACAGAAACAGAAGTGGCGTGATTTACTGAAAAGTGCTATCATAAAGACAACAGAGTATGGCATATTTGTATTGTTAGGTGTTGAGAATCAAAGCGAGATACACTATGCAATGCCAATTAAAAACATGATATATGATGCCATGGAGTATAGTGCACAGGTAAATGAGGCAGCAAGAAAGCATAGAAAAGAGAAAGATTATACAGATAAGGCAGAATTCCTATCGGGCTTCAAAAGAGATGATAAGCTTATACCTGTTATCACTCTGACGGTATACTGGGGAGCAGAGGAATGGGATGCACCAAGAAGCCTGCATGATATGATAGATGATAAATACAATGCATTTATGAAATATGTAGATAATTATCATTTGCATCTGATCATACCGAATGAAATAGAGGACTTTGACAAGTTTCAGACTTCGTTAGGAGCAGTGTTGGAGTTTATAAAGGCATCAAAAAGTGAGGAAATGATGGATAAAGTTGTCCATAACAATTCGATGTTTACGCAGCTAGATAATGAGGCGGTATCAACGATTAATGTATTTACTGGAGTTGATATTCCAGTAAAGGAAAAGAAAGGAAAGATGGATATGTGTAAGGCATGGGAAGACCATAGGATGTCAGGAGTATTAGAGGGAAAGCGAGAAGGGATAAAAGAAGGAAAAATAGAAGGAAAAATAGAAGGAAAAATAGAAGGAAAAGAGATTGTTAATAGATTAATTCTTTGCCTTATTAATGATGGAAGACAGGAAGATCTGGTAAAAGCGGCTAGTGATTCGGCTTATCAGGAAGAGTTGATACAATATTATGGACTGGATAAGGAAGAAGAAAAGCTGGAAGTCTAAGAAGCAAAAAGAAAATAATGAAAAGACGGTTAACCCCGATGTAAAGTATGCAATTGACAGGAAGGTCAAGCAGAAATGCATCGGTTTTTTTGTGGATGGAAAATAAGAAATAGGGGGAATATTAAAACATGGAAAAAATGAAAGTAAATGCAGTTGTAGTAACATATAATCGGTTAGAATTATTAAAAAAGACAATTGAGAATTTAGAGAATCAGACATATAGAATTAATGAAATTGTTATTGTGAATAATGCGAGTACTGATGGGACTACAGAATATTTACAAAATATAAAGAGTAAACAAATTCTCGTTGAACATTTGAAAGAGAATTTGGGTGGTGCAGGCGGATTTTATTATGGAATTAAAAAGGCATATGAAGATGGCTGTGATTTTGTATGGATAATGGATGATGATACGATTTGTACAGAAACTGCATTGGAAAAACTAATAGAAGCATATTTTTTAATAACAAAAAAGCCAGAAAGAAAAGTTGGTTTTTTATCAAGTGACGTTAGATTTACAAATAATCAACCATGCTTAATGAATATTCCAAGTACGGAAAGTATATATAATGAATTTATTAGTGAAGGAATTGTACAAGTATCACATACATCATTTGTTGCGATGCTGATTCCGTCTTTTGTTGTACAAGAAGTTGGATTACCATATAAAGAGTTTTTTATTTGGGGAGATGATGGTGAGTATTCAACTAGGATTTTACAGAAGTATTTAGGGTACTTAGTTGGAAAAAGTGTAGTATATCATTATATGAAAGAAAATAAAGGGGTAAATATTTTTGATACTCCGCCAGATAGAATAGGAAGGTTTTATTATTTCTACCGAAATTGGATGTTTACAAGAATGTCGAGAAATAAAAAAGATGGAATAAGATGTATTAGAGAGAATTTGAGATTTATGCGGATAATTGCTAAGTCTAAGACTGATAATAAAAGAAAAAAAATAGCGACAGTAGCCAAGGGAACATGGGATGGATTTTTTTTTAAGGCTAAAATAGATTATATGAATTAAGATACGGGGGAATGTAAAAGTGAGAAGATTAGCGCGAAGATTGATTAATTTTATGAAAAGAAGAAGTCCTAGAATATATTATCCGATATTAAGCTTTTATCATAATCTATCAGGTTTTAATCAGAATTATGCACAAGTTTTAATTGATAGATATGAAAGAGAAAAACATACAGATGCTGAGAGATATGTTTTTGCTAAAGCATGTTATAAGAATGCGTATATAGTAGAGGCTGGTAGTAAAGCAAAAGAATTAAGGAAATTACTTAGAAAAGTAAGGATAAATTCTATTGAGAGTAAGAATTTTTTTTATTCCATTGATGTGTATTTGACATGGCATAGTCAGGGAACATTAATGGTTAATAGTACGTTAGATTATGAGAAAGTTATTTATAGTGGCTTAAAAGATTTATACATAAATGATGGAGAAGAGACAAGATACGTAAGAGAAAATAATATGACTGTTGATGCAGTTATAGAATATGTAAATAGGTGTATAAAGTATATAGAAAAGAATAAAATCAATAATGGTGTTCAAATCTGCAAATGGTTAAGAAATATGGTGGTTGGAGAGGCAACTTCTTTGGACGAGGCATTACAGAGAATTTTATTCATTAACATGATTCAATGGCAGACTGAACATAGGTTAGTAGGGCTTGGAAGATTAGATAAGACACTTGATCGAATTATAAAATTAGAAAATAAATCTAAAGAAGAAATAAGCGAATCTATAGAGGAATTTTTAAAAGTATTGCACTCATATTATTGGTATAAAAGTGATACATTAATGGGAGATACGGGACAAATAATAATTTTAGGAGGTAATACTCCAAGTGGTTATTTTGCAAATGAATTAACCTATGTGTTTATAGAAAAAATAAAAAAATTACAGTTGCCAGACCCTAAGATTTTATTAAGAGTAGGAAAAGATATTCCAGATGCACTATTGGAATTAGCACTAGAATGTATAAAAACAGGAGTAGGTTCACCGTTATTATCGAATGATGAACAGGTTATACCTAAAATGATAGATTTTGGCTATGAAGAAGTAGATGCATATAATTATGTGACTTCTGCATGTTGGGAGCCACTTGTTCCAGCTGTAGCGCATGAACAAAACAATATAGGATTAATAAATTTTTTATTGCCATTTCAATTAATATCAGAAAAAGAAGGATATAGTGAAATATGTGATATGAATACACTATTAGAACATTACTGCAATCATTTACGTGGACATATTTGGTACATTTGTAATTTGTTAAATAATATTAATTGGGCAGAGGATCCGTTTGTTTCAATGTACACAGAATCTTGCAGAATAAATAAAACTGATGTTTCAAGAGGCGGTGGTAAATATAACAATTATGGTATATTGTCCGTTGCATTGGCAAATGCAGTTAATGCATTTGCAGTAATTAATAAGTATGTATTCGAAGAACAAAAATTTACATTAAGAGAATTGGACTATTATCGTCAAAATAATTTTAGAGGACATGAAGATATAAGTATTATGCTTAAGAATACAGAGAAAATATTTGGCAAGGATAAGAAGGGAAATGTAAAATTTGTAAATTATATATTGGATGTAGCTAATGATGAAATAACGAAGCATAGAAATATTATGGGCGGAAAATATAAATTTGGACTTAGTTCACCAGGATATATTACTGCATCCAAAGAGTTTCCAGCTAGCTTTGATGGAAGAAAAGCAGGAGAACCATTCTCTGTTCACATTTCAGCAGAAGGTAATAATTCGTATACAGAATTAATGCAATTTGCATCTAAGATTGATTATACTAAGGCAAAATTCAATGGAAATGTTGTTGACTACTTTGTGACACCAACCTTTATTGAAAGTAATAGTGAAAAGTTTTTAAAGTTCTTAAGGGCAACTATAGAAATGGGAGTATTTCAAATGCAAATAAATGTTGTTAATAGCCAAACATTAATAGCAGCAAAAAATAAGCCAGAGGACTATCCGGATTTAATAGTAAGGGTATGGGGATTTAGCGCATATTATGTAGAACTACCAGATGAATATAAGGAATTGTTAATAGAAAGAGCAATACAGAGCGAAAAAGCTAGCTAATTTATACTAGAGGAAAAGAATATGTTAATTAGTAATATCCAACATTTTTCGGTACATGATGGTGCAGGAATAAGAACAACAGTATTTTTGAAGGGATGTCCGCTATCTTGTCCATGGTGTGCTAATCCAGAGAATATGTGTTCAAAAATGCAGTATATGTTTTTAAAAAATAAATGTGCTAAAGATAATGAAAAGTGCATATTTAACGAGAACTGTAAAGCATTAAATAACTGTCAAGAATTAAATGAAGAAGATGCAAGCAAATGTCCACTAGGTGCGATTGCAAAGTGTGGTGCTGAGTGGAATGAAGACGAATTAGTTGACGAATTGGTTAAAGACAAAATATTTTATGGAGAAGATGGTGGAGTTACTTTTTCTGGTGGGGAACCTCTAATTCATATGAAACAATTAACTAGTATTTTAACAAAATTGAAACAGAGAAGTATTGATGTTTGTGTAGAATCGTCCTTATTTGTTGATGAGTATAGTATGCAAGAGGCTATAAAGCATTTTGATAGGTTTATTGTAGATATTAAAATAGTGAATAAGGAAAAATGTAAAGAAATTCTGCATGGAAATTTGGATATGTATATCAAAAATTTAAAGATACTAAGTGATAGTAATAAACCATATGTTATGAGATTCCCATTAGTTCCAGGATATACAGATGACGATGAAAATATAAATGAAGTAGTAAAAATTGCGAATGCGTATAAACCAGATTTGGTGGAAATATTTAGTGTGCATAATTTGGCGGCAAGTAAGTATTTGGCGTTAGGAAGAAAATATACGGTTTTTCAAGAGATGAAAGAAGAAAAGTTATACGAAATCAAGTGTAAGTTTATAGATACGGAAGTAGAAACAAAGATAATTGCTATATGAGGTTATGAACTATGGAAAAAAAATTAGTTAACTATGGAAAAAAGTGTACAGGATGTACCGCGTGTGCAAATAAATGCCCGAAAAAAGCGATAGAGATGAAAGAGGATGAGTTTGGATTTATTCGAGCAGTTTTGGATAAAGAAAAATGTATTCAATGTGGACTATGCGAGAGACTATGTCCTCAAATTGGTGAATTAAAACATAATAATATAGAAGAACCAGAATGTTATGCAGTATGGGCAGATGAAAGAATAAAGAAGAATAGTTCATCTGGTGGTGTTTTTAGTATATTGGCATCATATGTTTTGGAACAAGGTGGAGTGGTGTGTGGTGCAGCTTATAATAGTGATTTTTCAGTAGCTCATATATGTATTGAAAATAGCGAAGAATTAAGAAAACTTCAAAAATCAAAATATATGCAAAGTGATATTAGAGATTCGTATGTAAATATTTATCATTATTTAGAAGGTGGTAGAATAGTGTTATTTTCGGGTACTCCATGTCAAGTAGCGGGACTAAATGCTTTTTTAGGAAAAGACTATGAAAATCTGTTTACTGTTGATTTGATTTGTAAAGGAGTGCCTTCATATAAATTATTTAAAGAATCCGTAGAGAATGTCAATTGGAATGAAGTTGATAGTATAGATTTTAGAGATAAGAAGTATGGATGGAATGCTGACCATTTAGTTATTAAGTTTAAGGATGGTGGAAAAAGAGTTTTATCAACTAAAAGCTATGTAGATACCATAGGTACGTCAGGAAAAGAACATAATTGGTATACAGAAGCTTTTTTAAATGGTTATATTTGTAATGAAGCTTGTGATGAGTGTAAATTTGCACAGATTCCGAGACAAGCAGATATATCAATAGGAGATTTTTGGGGAATATGGGAAATAGATTATGAGTGTTTTAGTAAACAAGGAGTGAGCCTTCTGTTAACAAATACAAACAAGGGGAAACGTTTATTTGAGTCAGTTAAAGATAAATTGGAAAAGTGTGAAAAAAAATCAATAGATTTAGTAAAAAATTGGAATAGATTTGTTGTAAAACTAGATCATAGTGTAAAACGAAAAAGATTCGTTGATTTGTGTAAGAAACAAAATGTGTTAGAGGCGATAAAAACGACTAGTAGCGGGAATTATGATGTTGCAATTGTAGGAACTCCGAGTGTGAGAAATCAAGGAGCTGCATTATTATGTTATGCATTATATACGTTTATTACAAATGCTGGTTATTCTGTATTAATGGTAGGGCATCCTATGGAGGCTACATGGAAACCAAACATGGAATTTGTAGCGTTTAAATACAATCCATATCCAGAATATGCAATATCTAAAATATACCCAACAAAACGAGCAATGAAGGAACTAAATAATTTTTGTAAAATGTTTTTACTTAGTTCAGATCAATTACTGTATAAATTTTTTTATGAGCAGTATGGTAAATGTTTTAATTTAGATTGGACATACGAGCATAAAAAAAGAATAGCATATGGTGCATGTTTTTCAGTGGATAAAATGGTCGGTTCAGATATGGAAAAGGCAGAAATGAAAAGAGCACTAAAAAGATTTGATTACTTCTCTGTACGAGAAGATGAAGGATTAAAGATTGCTAATGAAGAAATCGGAATTGAGGCAGTTAGGGTAGTGGATCCTGTTTTCTTGATGGATAAGAGCTTTTATGACAGTTTAGCTGATAAAATCCAGATAGATAGTAGATTTAAGTCAGCGCTTACCTCATTCATTTGGCATCCAAGTGTAGAGAAGATGGAAGCAATTACTGATTATGCGAAATCTAATAAATTAAAGTATGTTAATATTACAGAAAATGTAAGATTAGTAGATGATATGAGGATGGATTATGGAGAATTAGTTGGAGGGACAACAGTAGAAGAATGGTTAGCATATATTAGAGATTCTCAGTTTATTATTACAGATTCTTTTCATGTTGCATGTTTGTCAATAATATATCACAAGGAGTTTATTGTAATAGCGAGTGATGCTCCGTCTAGAATTAAGTCATTGATGTCATTAGTTCATTTGGAGAATAGAGTATGTTATAGTAGTGTGAATTTAAGACATTTTATTGAAGAATCTGTAAAAACAAGCATTAATTATGAATTGGTTGATGTTTTAATTGAAGATAAGGTTGCTCATTCTAGAGAGTGGTTGTTAAATGCGTTAGCAGCCCAGAAAATACAAAAGGCAATATCTGGGTATGACATTTTGGATACTAGGTGTGATAACATTATGAAAGTTTTAAATGAAAATAAGATTCCTAAAATTGAAAAAAAGATGGAGACAGAGAATTTGGAATTGAGAAGAGAAATAGCAGAATTAAGAGAGTGCATTATGAATTTACAAAAAAGAATGGAACAAAGTGAATAGAAGGGGACAACTAATATGAAATATAACTACCTCATAGTCGGCGCAGGGCTCTACGGAGCGGTATTCGCCCACGAAGCAAAAAAAGCAGGAAAGTCCTGCCTTGTCATTGATAAAAGAGACCATATAGCAGGAAATATTTATACCAAGGAAGTGGAAGGAATTCAGGTTCACCAATATGGTGCCCACATTTTTCATACAAGTAATAAAAAGATTTGGGACTATGTGAATCAGTTTGCGGAGTTTAATCAGTATATTAATTCGCCGGTTGCGGTATATAAGGATGAATTGTACAACCTTCCTTTCAATATGAATACCTTTAGTAAGATGTGGAATATCCGCACACCGCAGGAAGCAAAAGAGAAGATTGCGGAGCAGATAGCAGAATTAAACATCACAAATCCACAAAATTTGGAAGAGCAGGCTTTATCACTAGCTGGTAAGGATGTATATGAAAAGCTTGTAAAGGGCTATACAGAGAAACAGTGGGGACGTGATTGTAAAGATTTACCGGCTTTTATTATCAAGAGATTACCTTTACGTTTTACATACGATAACAATTATTTCAATGACCGTTATCAGGGAATTCCGATTGGTGGATATACAGCAATGGTTGAGAATTTGTTAGATGGAATTGAAGTACGTTTGGGAGTGGATTATTTTTCTGATAAGACTGGATTCGATGCGATGGCAGAAACAGTAGTTTATACAGGACAGATTGATAAGTACTTTGATTATTCTCTTGGTGTATTGGAGTATCGTATGGTTCGTTTTGAAACAGAGACGCTTGAATGTGAGAATTATCAGGGAAATGCCGTGGTTAATTACACAGAACGGGAAGTACCATATACAAGAATTGTTGAACATAAGCATTTTGAGTTTGGTAAGCAACCAAAGACAGTTATATCAAGAGAGTACCCAAGTGAATGGCGTAAGGGAGAAGAACCTTATTATCCGATTAACGATGAGAAGAATAGTACGCTATATGCCGAATATGCAAAGCTAGCAGAGGAAGAGAAGAATGTCATTTTCGGCGGCAGACTTGGAGAATATAAGTATTACGATATGGATAAGGTGATTGAAAGTGCACTGAAGAAGGCAAGAGAAGTATTATTATAAAAACACCTGCCTTGGTTATCCAAGGCAGGCACAATATGCTTTATTTTGGCAAAACTTGAGCAGGATTGATACCGGAGTCAATGAGTAGCTGTTTTAAACGTATAATTTCATCATCTTTTTCAGAAACTTGTGAAGTAAGAGAGGAAACTTGCTCCTTTAAGCCATGGTTTTGTGTTGATAAGTCATTGTTTTGTTCTTTTAAGCCATGGTTTTGTGTTGATAGGTCATTGTTT
>CAYUKO010000003.1:19494-21958 GCA_964445375.1 uncultured Roseburia sp. | reverse complement strand
TGTTCTTTTAAGCCATGGTTTTGCATTGATAAGTCATTGTTTTGTTCTTTTAAGCCATGGTTTTGCATTGATAAGTCATTGTTTTGTTCTTTTAAGCTATTGTTTTGTTCCTTTAAGTTGTTGTATTGCTTCTTTAATTCATCGTTTTGTTCTTTCATGTCATCAATCATGAGACGAACCGTATTTCTGTCAGCGATGGCAAGTGCTTCTGAATACATATGAATCAACTCCTTTGGGCTTGTACGGAATTCAGAGATTTCTTTATATAGCTCTATGAATTCTGGATAAGTATTAATGAGTGTGATGATGTCATTAGGTTTACTTGAACTAAGAAAAGTAAGCCAAGCATCTAATTTGTTAGTTATATTTTGTACTGTTTCATGAAAGGTGTCAAGAGAAATGTACTTAATATGAGAAAGGGTAGTGACTTTGGCGCCGCTGTCATAGGTGGTCTGTTCGTTGTGAATGTATTGAGGAGCAACAGCAAGAAAAGCGGTCGAGCTTTTTTCCATCAGTATGATAATGTAGAAAGGCTTCATATCTTTGTAACTGAAGTCATCTTTTTTCTCAGCTTTTAACTTGTTATATTGACGCATGATAAAGTCAGCAACATAGCAGTCACTGCGTTCGCCTGGGAAAAGATAACCGTATTTTTGCATTTCAACGTTAATATAGGAACCATTGGACAATTGAAGTAGGATATCCACGATAATAAGGCTGCCTTCTTCAACCATTCTGTTTCCTTCACGAGGAAGTATTTCCTTGATATGGACTTCTTCTTCGAAAATGGCAGAGAGAAGACTTTCGATGCGTCTTGGATGCTGGTAAGGTGAGAGAATGGTTTGAAAGAAGGAATCATAAGTGATTTTTAGACCATGTTTACCTGTTACAAAGCCTAAGATATTTTGCTGGACGGGTTCCGGAAAGGTTAGAAATTTCTGATATGTGATAGTGTCAGTTTTAATAAGGGAAAGTGCCTGCTCGACGGTTGTTTCTTTACCGAGTGCGTCTTGTAGGGTGAATTTTGAGGATTGCGTTGACTTGCTTTTGATTTGACTCATAGAATTACTCCTTTGTAATAATTATAGATTGAAAATTTTTGGCGAATAGCCGGAATTTAAGATAGTACGTGTAACGTACCATAATGTCAGAACTGACAAAAGGAGTATAGCACATAATGATAGGGGAATGTGGCAGTTTAATCATATTTTAAAATTTGTGTGCAAAATAAACAATAATTGTACCTTGACAATTTCATACTTTATATCAGAATTTTCTTGTACACCAGATGGATTTCTGTTATAGTGGCTTTGGAAACATCACGTCAGAGAATTCTATGATAGTCTAATATCTTAATTTTCACCAAAGATGAATCTAATATTCTGAATCGGAGAATTTCTACAGAAATATCCCAAACAAATAATTAAATATTGTAAATACATGGGATATGGTGGAATATTCGTTTTTTGCTATATTTCATGTACAAGTAAGAAAGGCGTACAAATGGAAAAAAGTAATGTAACAGAAAACGATGCAACAGAAAATAATGTGGCAGAACACAATTCAAAGATGAGAGACAGTTCAGGGAAGATGATATTTGAAGATCCCATACTATGTGCACAATTTGTCAGAGGTTATACAGATATGCCTATTTTTCAAAATGTGCAGCCGGAGGATATTGAAAACGTATCAAATCGATATCTTCATATGTTTATGGAGGAGAGACAATCAGATGTAGTGAATAAGATTTATCTCAAGGATGTTTCAAGTGAGGTAAGAGAGCCATTTTATTTGCTTACTCTTATTGAACACAAGTCAAGTATTGATTATAATGTAGTTATGCAGATACTCAGATATATGGTTTATATTTGGGAAGACTATGAGAAACAAATGGAAATGAAACATAAAGGAATCAGTGAAACAAAAGATTTCAAATATCCGCCTATTTTACCGATTGTTTATTATGAAGGATTACAGGATTGGAAAGGTGAAATCGAATTAAGAGATCGAATTCTGTTAAGTGATGTATTTGAGGAATTTATGCCACAGATGAAGTGTAAACTGGTACAATTAAAGGATTACAGTGATGAAGACCTTATGGCGAAGAATGATGAGTTGTCCGTAGTCTTTATGATAAGTAAGGTTTGGCAGATGAATGATTTTGTAAGGCTTGGTGAGAATGTACCGAAGGAGCATCTTGAGAGAACTTTCAAGGAAACGCCAGAGTATCTGTTAAAGGTAATTGCAAAGATAACAGCAGCTCTGCTAACAAAGATAAATGTTCCGGAGGATGAAATTGAAACATTTACGAAGCAGATTAAGGAGCGCAAAATGGGAATGTTATTTGAGAACTTTCAAGCATATGATGTGCAGGCTACAAGGAAAATAGAACATGAAAAGGCTATAAAAGAAGTAACGGAAAAGCTTACGGCAGAGATTACCGAAAGGGTAACAGAAGAAGTCA
>CAYUKO010000003.1:0-19394 GCA_964445375.1 uncultured Roseburia sp. | reverse complement strand
CTGAAAGGGTAACGGAAGAAGTCACTGAAAGGGTAACGGAAGAAGTCACTGAAAGGGTAACGGAAGAAGTCACTGAAAGAGTAATAGAAGATGCTCTTGCAAAGCTAATTCAGGTGATAAAGCAGTTGGGAAAATCAAAAGAAGATGCTGTACAGCAATTGATGGAGCAATATGCATTAGAAAGAGCAGTTGCAGAAGAAAAAGTAAATATATATTGGTAAAACAATAAAAAGGGATATTTTAATAAATGGTTCAGAGTGAAGTTCTGATATAAAGTATGAAAGACAACAGGTTCATTACTTTATATCAGAATTTTTTATTTTAGGGAGGAATATTATGGGAGTATTAAATATCTTGATGTTTATTGTTCCACCAGTTTTTGCATTAGTGATTCATAACTATTTAAGGCATGGCGAACTGAGTGGGAAGAGAAAAGCAATATTGCTGGGAATATATCTGGTCTTAATTAATGTCATTACTTTTGCGGTTTCTTATATGCGCGGTGTAAGAGGCATACGGTTTGATGATATGACGATGACATATAAGCTTAAATATTTAGGATTAGGTGTTGTGTTAGGATTTGTGATTCCTTTTCCGGTTTGTCTGGTAACGGAAGATCAGATTACGCTTGGTGGTATGAAGCGATATGCAGTGAGATTTTATAAGGATGTAAAGAAATATCTGGCTTATGCAGTAAGGTCTGCAAAAGCAGATTTGAAGTCAGAGGTTGCCAATTCCTATCTGGACTGGCTATGGTGGTTGATTGAACCTATATGCATGATGTTGATTTATACAGTAATTTTTGGAGTTGTATTTAAGGCATCAGAGCAATATTTTCCGGTATTTATTTTTATTGGTATTACGATGTGGGGATTTTTTTCAAGAAGTATTTCAGGAAGTGTGAATACGGTAAGAAATAATAAAGGAATCATTACTAAGATTTATATGCCTAAGTACATATTGCTGTTAGCAAAGATGTTTGTGAATGCATTTAAGATGATGGTGTCATTTGGCATTGTAATTGTTATGATGATTGTCTTCAGGGTTCCGATTACGGTTAATGTACTTTATGCCATTCCCATCTTAGTGATATTGTTTTTGATTACGTTTGGGCTTGGAACAATTATGATGCATTATGGTGTGTATGTGAGTGATTTGGCCTACATTACAGGGATTGTGCTTAGTATGCTGATGTATTTTACAGGTACTTTTTATTCGGTAGGGAAGAGAATTCCGGAACCATTTGGAGCGATACTGGAAATTTGTAATCCCATTGCTTTTTTCATATCAGCAATGCGTAATGCGCTTTTATATGGACAGGCCCCGTCATGGGAGTTATTGACTTTTTGGGGATTTGTAGCGGTGGTGCTGATTACTTTAGGAGCATTTACGATTTACAGTAATGAGAATGCATATGTGAAGGTGATTTAATGAGTGAAGAGAGAAAGACAGCGATAGAAATAAGAGATGTTTGTATTAATTATCGAATCTTGAATAATGTTTCCGTACAGAAATCTTTTCTTAGAAAGAAAGTGCATGATGAGGTGTATGAAGCGGTAAAGCATGTATCTTTTGAAGTAGAGGAAGGCGGGATTCTTGGAATCATTGGCAGAAACGGAAGCGGAAAGTCTACCTTGCTTCGGTCGATTGCGGGTGTATTTTCACCAAATTCAGGAGTGATTGATTTGAAAGGCCATACGGTGTCGCTTATGGCATTAGGAGTTGGGTTTAAAGATAATCTGTCAGGCAGGGAGAATATTGTTTTGTCCGGGATGTTGCTTGGTTTTTCGGAAAAAGAGATAGAAGCAAAGATGCAGGATATTATTGATTTTGCAGAAATTGGAGATTTTATTGACAGACCGGTTCGAACATATTCCAGTGGTATGCATTCGAAGCTTGCCTTTGCGATTACGGCAATGCTGGAAACTGACATTATGCTGGTGGATGAAGTGTTAAGTGTTGGAGATGAGAAATTCAAGAAAAAGAGTCTTGCCAAGATGAAAGAGCTGATTAACGACAAGAATAGAACCGTTGTGATTGTATCGCATAGCATTCCGACTTTGCAGGAGTTGTGTGACAGGGTGTTATGGATTCACGATGGAGAAATGAAGGAAATAGGGGAACCCAAAGTGGTATTAAAACATTATACAGATTTTATGGCAGGATAGGGGGAGTTTGCGTGAAGAAAGCGTTTATAGCTGCTTCTTGTTTTGAACTGGCTATGGGAATACTTGACATGTGTAAGTATGAGATTCCTATGAAAAGGATCATTTTGTGGATTTTTTTCTTCTTTTATCTTTTGACAGCACTGAGAAATCAGTATACAAAGATGGAGAAGGGCATATTTGCAATATCCTTGATCCTTGGGGGAATCATGTATGTTAAGACGGGGATTAATACGGGAATAAAAGCACCTGTGTATATGTTTGCTTTGAAAGAAATGGATATTCGAAGTCTTTTTAAAAGCTTTTTGATTACTATGGTTATTATGATTGTGGCAATTTTTTCATTATCGCTTTTGGGTGTTTTTGGGTCTGTTTATTTTTATGATGTCCGTAAGGATAGAGGGTTTAACGGGTTGCGTTTTTGCTTTGGCTTTAGTAATCCTAATATGTTACAGATTGCGCTATATGGAGTTCTGACATATGTGTTTTTGCTGTATGGCAAGAATATAAAAATAATACATTGGATAGCAATTATGGCTATCTATCTGGGAATTACATATATGACCAATTCACAGACTGGTTTTCTTGTTGGGATATTTATTGGAATTGCAGTTTTGGTAGTATCAAGAATGAATTGGTGCAATCTGTCAAATCTTTTGATGATTTTGTTTGTTGGAACATTGATGGCTATGCTTGGAATTTCTTTTTTGGCGGCAGCTGACGTGGAGAAGGGATATTGGCTTGAATGTATTAATACTTTTATTTCAGGAAGAATGAATCAATTACATTTATATACCAATGATGAGATTTATGCGTTGCCCTTTATAGATAACTGGCATCTTTTCTCAAGTAGAAGTAATAAGAATTTCTATGATATGGGGTATGTACAGATATTTTATTATTATGGAACAGTAATGGCTACGCTATATCTGCTGTTCGTTGTTCGGGCGGTGGAACAGGCAAGGAGAAGAAAGGATTCCATAGGAATACTTTTGATTTTTGGACTGTGTATCTATTTGTTTATGGAAGCAAGATATTTTTCTAATTATCTGACACGAGATTTTCTATTAATGGTTTCTGCGGCAGTTATGTGGGGGAAGTATGAGAAAACAGTATCTGAGAGTGTTTAGCTTTGTTACAGCAATGAATCTTTTGTTGGTATTACATATAGAAACGAGTGGAAATTTAAGAGAGGGCTGGCAGCAGAATTATGTAAAAGGTTTTCAATGGTGGGATATGATACTGTTCCTGATTCTTTTTCTGGTATTATATGGTGGCACAATGGTATTTGTGGAAAAAGTATTTCCCAAAGTGCAGTGTGCATTTCATAATTATGGTATAAAGCAGAATAGCTGGAGTAAACGGAGCGTATTTTGGTGTACGTTTTTCTTCCTTTTTGCCATCTGGTTCTTTTTCTTTTTGGTATTCTATCCCGGAACGGCAATGAATGATACGATTTATATATTGCGAAATCCAAAAGAATTATGTTATCAGCATCCGGTGCTTTATATTTTGTATACCTATGCGTTCTATCGCATCGGTGTAGCATGTGGTAATCCAAATCTTGGCTTGGCATTATTGTCGCTTGTTCAAATGCTGGCAATGGATTATGTGGTTTCATATGCAATTACCTATTTATATAAAAAGAAAGCAGCTATGTGGCTGTGTATTGTTTTTGCGTGCTATTTTGCATTTGTACCGTTGTTTTCTACGTATGCGGTATCTGCTATCAAAGATACGCCATTTTCCATTTGTCTATTCTATTTCTGTGTTCTACTGTTAGAATTGGCGGAAAGTAAGGGAGAGTTACTTAATGATACAAAGTATTGCTTGAAATGCATGCTGACAATCTGTGTGATTACAGGATTTCGAAGCAATGGCGTAATGATCATGATTGGAGCTTTGGTGTTGCTTCTGGTTGTTTATAAGAGATATTGGAAACAGATGTTGGTGAGCTTCCTGCTTCCGATAGGCGTTTCGTGTATATTGAGTGAGTTTTTTATGCCGGTTGGAGTAGAAAAGCTGTTTCAGGAAAAGGTGGCAATTCCATTGCAGCAGGTGAGTGCAGTAGTAGCAAGTGGAGGAGAACTTACAGCTAAGCAGGAAGAATATTTATATCGTTTATTACCGGAAGAAAAATGGCAGAACTATGCGCCAAGCTGTGCGGATAATATAAAGTGGGACGATGAGTTTGACAGACAATATCTAAATGAGACAAAAGCAGAATTCCTAAAAATATGGGTGGAGCTTTTGCCGGAAAATGTTTCAACATATGTTCAGGCATATATCATGGAAACCTATGGAATATGGGGACTGGAAACAAGAAATGGTGAACAGTATTATGTGAAGGATATCTATCCGAATGATTTAGGATTGTATCAGGATAGTCCGTTACCGGAAGGAATAAGAAAGTTGGTTTATACATATTATTGTAATCGTTTTACCTATAGGTATTTAAGCGAGGGAACAGCATTTTTGATTCTTTTTGGGGTAACACTTATGATGCTGTATGCCAAAAAGTATCAGGCGGCAGCAGCATTTAGTCCAATATGGATGTGTTTTGTGAGTCTTATGGTGGCAACACCGATTGCATTTGCCTTTCGTTACGTGTTCGTGATGGCGTTACTGTTTCCATTTCTTCTCATCATGCCATTTTGGATTCTGGAAGAGGAGCGGGTGCAATGAAGCAATGGATTGAGAATAAAAACGTTTTATTTATTACAACGAAGAATCTTGATTATCTTCGTAATACGCAGGAGATATCATTGCTTAGGCGGCATGCACTTACTTGTGATGTAATTGGCTCTGGACATAAGAGTTATTTTAGAAGGTTATGGTATGTTTATATCACACTGTTTGTGACACGAATGTCACAATATGACACCGTATTTATAGGTTTTGCGCCACAATTGATTCTTCCCTTTTGGGGATGGAAGTTTAGAAAGGTTTCCATCGTGATTGATTTCTTTATTTCTATGTATGATACCTTATGCTGTGACCGTAGGAAAATCAGGGAGAATAGCTTACCTGGAAGAATATTGCATGGATTGGATGAAATTACATTGAAAAAGGCAGATGCCGTAATCTGCGATACGAAAGCGCATGGTAGGTATTTTCAGGAGGAATTTGGAGTAGCAGCAGATAAGCTTTCGACGGTGTACTTACAGGCAGATACGTCTATTTATTATCCTAGAAATCTGGAAAGACCAAAATATCTGGATGGAAAGTTTGTGGTTCTTTATTTTGGAAGTGTTCTTCCCCTGCAAGGCGTTGATGTTGTGCTAAAGGCAATGAATATGCTGAAAGATTGTGATAACCTGCAATTTTTCTTCGTAGGCCCGATTCAGGATAAGAAGTTGGAGGTGTTACGACCTATATCAGAAAATATCGTATATATAGATTGGCTGGAACAGGATGAATTGGCAGAATATATTGATGTGGCGGATTTGTGCCTTGCAGGACATTTTTGCAAATCCATTCAGAAAGCTCATAGAACCATTCCTGGTAAGGCATATATTTATCAGGCTATGAATAAACCAATGATTCTGGGAGATAATGTGGCAAATCACGAATTGTTTGACGGGGATGAAAACGTTATTTTTGTAGAAATGGGAAATGAAAGAGCGCTTGCGAATGCAATTATGCAATGGAGTAAGCGGGAATAGGAGCTTGAAGAATGCTTTTATCGATTATTATACCGGTATATAAGGTGGAAGATTATATTGAAAAATGTCTGCAAAGCATTGTGGATAGCTATACGTTGCTGAATAAACCGATAGAAGTTATCGTTGTGGATGATGGCTCGCCTGATAATTCAGGGCAGATTGCGGACCGATTTGCAAGAGATTATTTTTATATAAAGGTAATACATAAAGAAAACGCAGGCGTAGCAGCTGCAAGAAATAAGGGAATCCAGGCAGCCACGGGGAAATGGTTATACTTTGTAGATTCTGATGACTGGGTAGCAAAAGATGCCATTGATATAATCTGTCAAAGAATAGAAGCGAATGCAGATGCAGATATTTTACTGTTTGATGCATATCAGAATATGCCGGATGAAGAAAAGGAATGGAAACATTTTTCGTGTGAGATGGTATGGAATCGGCAAGAAGAGATTCGATTGCTGCAGAGAGGAATGCTGTACTTTCCAAGTGTAGATAAGAAGAGGAAAACTCCGCTTGCGGCACCTTGGGATAAGGTATATCGCCGTGAAGCTTTGAAAAAGAATCAGATTTTCTTTCAAGAGGAACTTAGGGTATTGGATGACATGGTATTCAATATGGAGATGTTTGGAGTCGCACAGAAGGTGGTTTATTATAAAGATAAAATATACCATTATCGATATGTGCCGGATTCCATTACCAATCAGTATAGGGCAAATCGCATAGAGCAGGACTGTGCGGTATGGGCGTATTTACAGAATTATATGAATTTGGCAGATCAGCATGGAACTTTGAATGAAAAAGAAAAGGAAGCCTTTCGACAGGCCTATTATTACAGAATCGTAAAGTCCTTTAGCATTTGTACGAGGCTGCAATTCTTTCATCCAAAGAATCAAAATAAGTTATCAGACAAGATTAGGAAAGTCAAAGAGGTATTAAAGAGTGAACCGTATGCGGAGGCGTTTCATAAGGCAAAACTTCGAAATGCAGAGTGGAAGTTGAAGGTTATGATTGGTATTGGAAGATTACGGTGGGGGTATGGTGTGTACCTTTTGTATTTAGCTCAGAATAAAATATTTACAAAAAGCTTGCGCTGATGGCATATAAGGTGAAGAGTTGTGATTCAAGTACAAACTGAATGACAGCTCCTTTTTTCTGTACTATCTTATTTGTCGAGGAGAGGTGATAAATATGAATTTTTTAGAAGAAATAATAGACCACACGAATCGACTGCTGGAAGAAGAGAAGAGGAGGGAAAAAGTATTAAAAGAGATTCTTCATGTGCTGAAAATGGTATCAGGACAAAGAGAACATACAAAATCATTGATGCGGTTAATGCTGGAATATGAAAAATGCAGGCAGAAAAAAACAATGGAGCAAAAGTGGATGCAGCGCAAAATCAGTGAGGAACAAAAGAAAGAGTATGAAAGAAGTATTCAACTATATGAAGAATATGTTGAACTGCTTACAAAGCAAAAGGGAGTTTAGGCTCCCTTTCTTAATGCTTGTGCTTTATGGCATCAAGTTTCTTTTGTGTTTTTTCTCTTTTAGCAGTCTTTTGACTTTTTAATTTTATAAAGTCAAGAATATCATCTTTATCACGCTTGTCTAACAGACGAAAATGGCTTATTAATTCGGCTTCTTTCGGGGATAGATCAAGCGGTTTCTTTTTCGTATCAGAAGCTTCTGTTAAGGAGATAGAATCCTGTTCAGAATTTGGTTGTATAACCAGTTTTAATAGGGAATCTACGGGCACTTGATATAATTCAGCAAGAGCACATATTGCCTCTAATGGTGGAAGAATACGTCCTGTTTCATAATGTGAGTAAGTTTGGCGGATAATATTAAGATGCGATGCAACGAATTCCTGAGAATATCCACGATGGTTTCTTAAAACCTTAAGATATTCACCTAATGCTTTATCAGTCATGTATACCTTCTCCTTTGGATATGCGAAAATTAGTGCTATTCACAGTATACGTAAATAAAGAAGTAATATGGCTAATAGCAATAGCACCAAAATGGTATACGTGCGGAAAATATATAATACATTGGTAAAATAAAAGAAAAGCTATTACAAATAGCGCTATTATAAAAGAACATTTTTCTCATTACAAAAATAGCAATTTGTTTCACAGACACAATACCATAATTTATTTACCTTTTTCTTATTATGTGCTACAATGACAATAATTATGTCTAAAGATAGAAGGGGCGCATATATATTATGAATATTGTATTATTATCAGGTGGTTCCGGTCAGAGAATGTGGCCGTTAAGTAATTCTATAAGATCGAAGCAGTTCATTAAGCTTTTTAAGAATGAGCAGGATGAATATGAATCCATGGTACAGAGGGTATATCATCAGATTAAGTCAGTGGATGAAAATACAGAAATCATGGTAGCTACAAGTCAGTCGCAGGTGAGTGCGATTCGCAATCAGTTAGGAGATCAGGTGTCTATATGTATCGAGCCATGCAGAAGAGATACCTTTCCTGCAATTGCTTTGGCAGCGGCAAAGCTTCATTATGAGAAGAAGGTTGGCAGAGATGAGCCGGTTGTTGTCTGTCCGGTTGACCCATATGTAGATAATTCCTATTATGAGGCGGTAAACCGCTTGGGTGAGCTTGCAGCAAAAAGTGATGCGAATCTTACTTTAATGGGAATTGAGCCGGTTTATCCGAGCGAAAAATACGGTTATATCATTCCGGAAACAAGTGATCAGGTAAGTAAGGTAAAGTCTTTTAAGGAGAAACCAACGGTAGAGGTTGCCAGGGAATATCTTTCCCAGGGAGCACTATGGAACGCAGGTGTATTTGCATTCAAGCTTGGTTATTTAATTGACAAAGCTCATGAATTGTTGGAATTTACCAATTATAAAGATTTGCTTCAAAAGTACGAAACGGCAACCAAGATTAGTTTTGACTACGCCGTTGTTGAGAAAGAGGACAAGATTCAGGTAATGCGTTATGCAGGAGAATGGCGTGATGTTGGAACCTGGAATATGATGGCAGAGGTAATGTCGGATCAGACAAAGGGTGATGTTGTTCTGGATGATACTTGTGAGAATACCAATGTTGTCAATGAACTTGATATTCCGATTCTTTGTATGGGGTGTAAGGATATGGTGATTGCAGCAAGTTCAGATGGTATTCTTGTGGCAGACAAGGATCAGAGTAGTTATATGAAGCCATATGTTGAGAATATGAAGCAGGAAGCCATGTATGCAGAGAAGTCATGGGGAATCTACAATGTTATTGATGTGCAGGAGGATTTCATGACCATTAAGGTATTGCTGAATGCCGGACATGAGATGAAATACCATAGCCATAGCTGTAGAGATGAGGTATGGACCATCGTTTCTGGTACTGGTGTTGTTGTGCTTGATGGCAAGAAGCGTGATGTTGGTGTAGGCGATGTCATTAGAATTCCAAGTGGCTGTAAGCATACGATTAAGGCAGAAAGCGATATTCGTCTGATTGAGGTTCAGATGGGTCAGGATATTGATGTGAAGGATAAGACCGTTTACGAATTATAGATTGTAGGAGGAAATAACATGAAGTTTACAAAAATGCAGGGTTGTGGAAATGACTATGTTTATGTAAATGGTTTTGTGGAGAAGCTTGATAAAGAAGCAAAGCCGGATATTGTAAGAAAATTAAGTGACAGACATTTTGGAATCGGTGGTGATGGTGTCATTTTTATCAATCCATCTGAGATTGCTGATTTTGAAATGGAGATGTTCAATGCGGATGGAACCAGAGCGCAGATGTGTGGAAATGGAATCCGTTGTGTGGCAAAGTATGTGTATGATTATGGTTTGACAGATAAGACAAGTCTTACCATTGAGAGCTTTGGAAAGATTAAGTACATTGATTTGACCTTGGAAAATGGCAAGGTGTCTTTGGTAAGAGTAAATATGGGAGCACCGATTCTTGCTTCGAAAGAAGTTCCTGTCGTTTCCGAAAATGAACAGGTTGTGGATGAAGAAATCGAGGTAGCTGGCGAGGTTTATCGCATGACATGTGTTTCCATGGGAAATCCACATGCCATTGTATTCATGGATGATGTAAAGAACCTTGAGATTGAGAAGATTGGACCATTCTTTGAGAATCATAAACGTTTTCCGGAAAGAACGAATACAGAATTTGTAAAGATAATTGACAGAAATACGGTAGAAATGCGTGTTTGGGAGCGTGGAACCGGTGAAACACTTGCTTGTGGAACTGGTTGTTGTGCCATCGTAGTTGCTTGTTGCTTAAATGGATTGACAGATAGTAAAGTAACGGTAAAGGTGTTGGGTGGAGAACTGTTATGTGAATGGGATAGAGAGGCAAATCTTGTTTATATGACAGGTCCTGCTGTTTCCGTATTTGAGGGCGAGATAAGCATATAATTCGGAAAGAGTCTTTTGCAGGCTCTTTCTTTATGCAGAATTTTAAGATGCAGAATTTTATGCGGTTTTTTAGGAGGACAATATGCTTTTTCCAAGTGAGGTTTTTTTATTTGTATTTTTACCGGTAGTGCTGGTAATTTACTATGGTTTATTGAGAAAGAATATAACATTGAAGAACACCTTTCTTCTGGTTGCAAGCCTTTTCTTTTATGCATGGGGTGAGCCGGAATATGTGTATTTAATGATTGGAACGATTTTATTTAACTGGTTCTATGGCATCCTAATAGATAAGGTACGTGACAGAAAGATTCCGGTTAGAATCATTATGTTTTTGATGGTATTTACAAATCTTGGAATCTTAGGATGGTATAAATACAGTGGATTCGTAGTTTCTCAGATAAACCTGTTTTTCAATAAGGATTTTGTAGTGCCGGATGTAGCATTGCCAATTGGTATCTCTTTCTTTACTTTCCAGGCAATGTCTTATTCCATTGATGTGTACCGAGGACGTGGCAAGGTTCAGAAGAATCCGTTGCAGGTAGGTTTATATGTGTCTCTGTTCCCGCAGTTGATTGCAGGACCAATTGTGCGATATGAGACGGTTGCAGATCAGATGGAGCATAGAGTAGAGAACTGGCAAGATTTTACAGCAGGTGTTACCAGATTTTGTATCGGACTTGGTAAGAAGGTTCTGGTATCGAATAACATGGCGGTTGTTACAGATGCTGCATTCAATCTGATTATTAACAATGAATTCCAGGCATCTGTTGGAATGGCGTGGCTTGGTGCCATTTCCTATACCTTACAGATATTCTTTGACTTTTCAGGATATTCTGATATGGCAATCGGACTTGGCAAGATGTTTGGTTTTCATTTTGAAGAGAACTTTAACTACCCTTATATTTCTAAAACGGTATCTGAGTTCTGGCGTAGATGGCATATGTCTTTACAAAGCTGGTTCCGCGATTATGTGTATTTCCCATTGGGAGGAAGCAGGGTGTCTAAGCCCAGACTTGTGTTAAACCTTTTTATCGTATGGGCGCTTACCGGTATCTGGCATGGTGCAAACTGGACCTTTATTGTATGGGGATTATTATATTTTGTGCTTTTAACTTTTGAAAAGTTATCAGGCTTGTCCAAGAAGAATTACTGGTGGGGACACATCTATACCATGGTATTTGTTATCATTGGATGGGTTATCTTCCGGTCCACAGATCTTGCGGATGCCATTTTATATATCAAGGCGATGTTTGGTATTGGAGCGAAAGGCTTTATGGATAAGGCAGTATGGGCATATATTTCACAGAACTGGATTTACTATGTCTTTGCTTTGATTGGATGTGCACCGATTGTTTCATGGATTGATAAGAAACTTGAGAATAGCAAAGCATGGCAGGTTGTTTATGCAATTGGTGTGGTTGGTGCTCTTGTAGTATCCGTATCCTTTATCAGCAATAATGCTTACAATCCTTTTATTTATTTTAATTTCTAAGAAAGGATGAATGACTATGAAAAATCGTGATAAGTGGATAGCAGTTGCATTTCTGGCATTTATCCTTATTCTGCCTACGGTAACACTGGTACGTGGGTTTCTGCCGCAGGAGGAAACGACAATATCAGAGGAACAGAGTGCGATATTGAATGGAAATGGAACGTTACAGGGTGAAAATCAGGGGAATGCTTCCGTTGATACCAGTCAGACAACGCAGGAGGTTGAACTTCCCTGGTTTACAAGAGTACAGAATACGTTGAATAATTTTACGAATCGTTTATTTACAAGAACAAAGCTGATTGCTTTTAATACCGAGTTGACTTCTTTGCTTACCGGAGGTACGTATATAGAGTCAACGCAGGTACTTTTAGGCAAAAATGATTGGCTATTCTATAAGACGGAGATTGATGGACATCCTATTTGGGACTATATGGGAATCAATCATTTTTCAGAAGAGCAGCTTGCTGAAATGGCAGCAAATATAACACAGACACGTGATTATTTTGTGAATGAGAGAGGAATTGAATTCTATGTTACGATTCTTCCTAATAAGGAAGTTATATATGAAGAATATATGCCGGATACTATTGCAAGAGTAAATGAGGTATCAAGAGCAGAGCAGTTTGCAGAATATATGTGGAATAATACAGATGTGCTCTGTGTATATCCGAAGCAGGCATTGCTTGATGCGAAGGATGAGTACCCGCTTTATTATAAAACAGATACGCATTGGAATCAGATAGGAGCATTTGTCGGGGTACAGGAAATTCTAAAAGAAGCTTATGGAACGCATGCAGATATTGATTCGGTATCTTTCCGTGTGGATTTGGAAACTTATTCAGGTGACTTGGCGGCACTGGCAGGGATAGGAGATAAGTATGGAATTGATTCTGTATATGCTTTTGAGATGGAATCAGCAGATCCGGCACAATATCGTGATGAAGTAGCACTGATAATAGGTGATTCTTTTGGCGGCTTCTTATCGACAGTAGCCAAAGGATATTATAAAGATGTTATTTGGATTAACACGAAAATGGAAGACTTTTCGATGGAATTAATTGATGAACATAATCCGGATGTGATTATATGGGAATCGGTTGAACGATATATGGAAACCTTCCTGAATGATAATCTGTTAACAAAATAGGAAAAAGCAAAGAGTTCTGTTTCAGTGACAGAACTCTTTTTGTGTGATAGGAAAGTGCGGTAACGTAGTGTATGTTAATAAAGAATTTGCTTTGCAAATTCTTTGGAGCGTTGCTGCCGAGCAACGCTTTTTTTATATAAAAAAAGTTATATTTTGTGCATTAAAATAGAATAAAAAAACATCATAACGCATTATTGAGAAAATTTATAATTTCTACTTGAAATGGGCAGATTCTTGTGCTAATATTCATTCAAAGTTGAATAATATACGACTTCAAATGCGATGAAGGAGACTCTTGTTAAGGAAAGCGACAGGAAGACAGCGTCACCGACTGAGAGCGCTGTACGTGGGAGATAATAAAGGGAACACTCTGGAGCAGATTGGCTGAACGATATCTAGTAGGGCAATACGTAAACATGCGTTAAATGTAAGAGTGGGTAGGGCGCGTAAAACACCTTGATGGAGGTGGCGGCTTATCAATGCGGGTGGTACCGCGGATATATGTTTTGATTATCCGTCCCGGAATACAAGTAAAAGTATTCTGGGATTTTTTGCGCGTATAAAATGTCACAAAAGTCCCGGAATCACGAGTAGGAGGTATAAGAATGTACAGAGACATTACAATGAAGGAAATTAGTGAGCAGCATATCGGACAGCAGTTACAGGTAGCAGGCTGGGTAGAGAATATCCGTGACCACGGCGGTGTATCTTTTATCGATTTAAGAGATATGTATGGCGTGCTACAGGTGGTCTTACGTGATACCACATTGCTTGACGGTATTACGAAAGAGATGTGTCTTTCTATCGAAGGTATGGTAGAGAAGAGAGATGAAGACACTTATAATCCTAAGATTCCGACCGGTACCATTGAGTTAGAAGCAAAGACCATTACCGTTCTTGGCAAGGTATATCATCAGCTTCCATTTGAAGTTATGACTTCCAAAGAGACCAGAGAAGATGTAAGATTAAAATATCGCTATCTTGATTTGAGAAATGCCAAGGTAAAAGACAATATTGTCTTCCGTTCACAGGTGATTAGCTTTTTAAGACAAAAGATGACAGAGATGGGATTTTTAGAGATTCAGACACCGATTCTGTGTGCTTCCTCACCAGAAGGTGCAAGAGACTATATTGTTCCATCCAGAAAATATAAGGGTAAGTTCTATGCATTACCACAGGCTCCACAGCAGTATAAGCAGTTGTTAATGGTATCTGGTTTTGATAAATATTTCCAGATTGCACCATGTTTCCGTGATGAAGATGCAAGAGCAGACCGTTCACCGGGAGAATTCTATCAGCTTGACTTTGAAATGAGCTTTGCTACACAGGAGGATGTGTTCCGTGTAGGTGAAGAAGTACTTTCTGCTACTTTTGAGAAGTTTGCACCGGAAGGCTTTGAAGTAACACAGGCTCCTTACCCGATTATCAGTTATAAGCAGGCGATGTTAGAGTTTGGTACGGATAAGCCGGATCTTCGAAATCCATTAAGAATTATGGATGTAACAGATTTCTTCCAGAAGTGTACCTTTAAGCCATTTATCGGAAGAACAGTAAGAGCGATTAAGGTTCATGCGGATATGTCCAAGGGCTTCCATGAAAAGCTTCTTAGCTTTGCAACCGGTATGGGAATGGGCGGACTTGGTTATTTGGAAATAGCAGAAGATATGTCTTACAAGGGACCTATCGACAAGTTCATTCCAGAAGAGTTAAAGGGCGAGCTTGCAACACTTGCCGGACTTGCAGCAGGTGATACTATTTTCTTTATCGCGGATAAAGAGGAAAGAGCAAACTATTATGCAGGACAGCTTCGTATGGAACTTGGAAACAAGTTAGATTTATGTGAGAAGAATGTATACCGTTTCTGCTATGTAAATGATTTCCCGATGTATGAGCTTGACCCGGAAACAAAGCAGATTGGATTTACACACAATCCATTCTCTATGCCGCAGGGAGGACTGGAAGCATTGCAGACACAGAACCCATTAGACATCCTTGCATATCAGTACGATATCGTATGCAATGGTGTGGAACTTTCCAGCGGTGCTGTCAGAAACCACGATATGGAAATCATGGTTAAGGCATTTGAAATTGCAGGATACGATGAAGAAACCTTAAAGGCAAAGTTTGGAGCCTTATATCAGGCATTTCAGTTTGGAGCACCACCACATGCAGGTATGGCACCAGGTGTAGACAGAATGCTTATGCTGCTTCGCAATGAAGAAAACATTCGTGAGGTAATCGCATTCCCAATGAGTGGCTCTGCACAGGACTTAATGTGTGGCGCACCAAATGATGTAACCGAGCAGCAGCTTAGAGAGGTTCATATTAAGGTTAGGGACTAAATTGAAAAATCCATTAACCGAAGATTTTTCATATACGAACGTAGTTCGTGTTGCAAACGTTGTGCAAAGGCACAAATTCGCAGTTATGGAGGTAGAGGATGAATATCATTAGTGATGAAACAATCGAGTATGTTGGTATTCTTGCAAAGCTTGAGCTTTCCGAGGAAGAGAAGGAGCAGGCGAAGAAGGATATGGGAAGCATGCTTGACTATATTGATAAATTGAATGAGCTTGATACAACGGGAATGGAACCGATGTCACATGTATCCAAGATTCAGAATGTATTTCGTGAAGACGTTGTTACAAACGGTGACGAAAGCGAGAAAACATTGAAGAATGCACCGGGCGAAAAGGACAATATGTTCATGGTGCCAAAGACATTTGACTAAGGAAAGGTTGAAAGGGATGAAAGAATGGATATTTTGTCATATTCCGCAGTAGAGCTTGGCAAAGCAATCAAATGCGGTGAAGTTACCGCAGTAGAAGCGATGCAGGCTGTACTCGATCAAATAGATAAAACAGAAGAAACAATACATGCTTATGTAACAATAGACAAAGAAGCAGCACTAAAAAAGGCAGCAGAGGTTCAGAAGAAGATTGAAGCAGGAGAAATCATGGGGCCGCTTGCAGGAGTACCGGTTGCAATCAAGGACAATATGTGTACACAAGATATGCTCACTACCTGCTCTTCCAAAATCTTAGGCAATTTTGTACCAACCTTTTCCGCAGAAGCAGTCTTGAATCTGGAAAAGGCAGGAGCTGTTATGATTGGAAAGACCAATATGGATGAGTTCGCCATGGGTTCTACCACAGAGACATCCGCATTCGGAGTAACCAGAAATCCATGGAATACCCAACATGTTCCGGGTGGCTCTTCCGGTGGTTCTGCGGCGGCAGTTGCAGCGAATGAATGCTTCTTTGCATTAGGTTCTGATACAGGTGGTTCCATTAGACAGCCGGCATCCTTTTGCGGTGTTGTAGGTTTAAAGCCAACCTATGGTACGGTATCTCGTTATGGATTGATTGCGTATGGTTCTTCTCTTGACCAGATTGGACCGTTGACGAAGGATGTAACAGACTGTGCAACTGTTATGGAAGTGATTGCTTCGCATGATAAGAAGGATTCTACTTCTGTAGAAAGACAGGATACGGATTTCACCTCTGCATTGATTGAGGATGTAAAAGGAATGAAAATCGGTATTCCAAGAGATTATTTCGGAGAGGGTCTTGACCCGGAAGTAAAGGATGTGGTTCTTGCAGCAGCCAAGGTGTTAGAAGAAAAAGGTGCTATTGTAGAGGAATTTGATTTAAGTCTTGTGGAATATGCAATTCCTACGTATTATACGATTGCAGCAGCAGAAGCAAGCTCTAATCTGGAGCGTTTTGACGGCATCAAATATGGCTATCGCACACCGGAATACGAAGGTCTCCACAATATGTATAAGAAGACTCGCTCCGAAGGCTTTGGACCAGAGGTAAAGCGAAGAATTATGCTTGGTTCTTTTGTCCTTAGTTCCGGTTACTATGATGCTTATTATTTAAAGGCACTTCGTGTAAAGGCTATGATTCGTAAGGCATTTGATGAAGCCTTTGCAAAATATGATATTATCTTAGGACCGGTAGCTCCAACAACGGCACCAAAGCTTGGGGCAAGCTTATCTGACCCTTTAAAGATGTATCTTGGCGATATTTATACCATTTCCGTTAATCTGGCAGGACTTCCTGGTATTTCCGTTCCTTGTGGAAAGGACTCCAAGGGACTTCCAATCGGATTACAGATGATTGCAGACAGTTTTGAAGAGAAGAAGTTGATTCGTGCAGCATACACATATGAGAAGAATTAGAGAAAGGTATGGTTATTGATATGACAAAACAATATGAAACCGTCATTGGTCTGGAAGTGCATGTAGAGCTTGCGACCAAGACAAAGATATTCTGCGGTTGTTCCACGGCTTTTGGTGGCGCACCCAATACTCATACCTGTCCTGTTTGTACTGGTATGCCGGGTTCTCTTCCCGTATTGAATAAACAGGTAGTAGAATATGCAGTTGCAGTTGGTCTTGCAACGAATTGTGATATTACACAGTATTGTAAATTCGACCGTAAGAACTATTTCTATCCGGATAATCCGCAAAACTACCAGATTAGCCAGTTGTATCTGCCAATCTGTCGCAACGGTCATGTTGACATTGAGACAGAAAATGGCAAGAAGTCCATTGGTATTCACGAAATCCATATGGAAGAGGATGCTGGAAAGCTGATTCATGATGAGTGGGAAGATTGCTCTTTGGTTGATTATAATCGTTCTGGTGTACCTTTAATCGAAATTGTATCAGAACCGGATATGAGAAGTGCCGAAGAAGTTATTGCTTACCTTGAGAAGCTTCGTATGATTGTGCAGTATCTTGGAGCATCTGATTGTAAGCTGAACGAAGGCTCTATGAGAGCTGACGTAAATCTGTCTGTCAGAGAAGTAGGAGCAAAAGAATTCGGAACAAGAACAGAGATGAAGAACCTCAACTCCTTCCGTTCGATTACTCGTGCCATTGAAGGTGAAAGAGAACGACAGATAGAACTGTTAGAGTCAGGCAAGCAGGTAGTGCAGGAAACAAGACGTTGGGATGATAACAAGGAAGCTTCTTATGCAATGCGTTCCAAGGAAGATGCACAGGATTATCGTTATTTCCCGGACCCGGATCTTGTACCTGTTTCTATCAGTGATGAATGGATAGAGGATATTAGAAAGAATCAGCCGGAATTCAGAGAAGCGAAGATGGCTCGTTATAAGGAAGAATTCGATATCCCGGAATATGATATCGGAATCATTACGGATTCGAAGCATTTGGCGGATATCTTTGAAGAAACAACGGCTATCTGTAAGCAGCCGAAAAAGGTATCTAACTGGCTTATGGGTGAAACGCTCCGTTTATTAAAAGAAAAGAGCATGGACCCGGAAGATATTGTCTTCTCACCTCAAAATCTTGCAAAGCTGATTGCATTAGTAGATAGTAAGGCAATTACCATCAACGTAGCCAAAGAAGTATTCGAAGTGATGTTTGAAAAAGACATTGACCCGGAAAGTTATGTAGAAGAAAAAGGTTTAAAAACCGTAAATGACGAAGGTGCACTTCGTAAAACGATTGAAGAAGTAATTGCTGCAAATCCACAGTCCGTAGAAGATTACCGAAATGGTAAGGATAAGGCAATTGGATTCCTTGTAGGTCAGACCATGAAAGCAATGAAAGGCAAAGCAGATCCTGGCATGGTAAATCAGATATTGAAGGAACTGCTGTAAAGATAAGGATAAAAAGGAAGTATCGTGAAGGAGCGATGCTTCTTTTTTTGTTGTTAGGAAAGTGCTTGACAGAACATTTTACATGTTATAATATATCTACAAGATATATCGAAACGATACATAAGGAGAGCGACATGTTTGAAGAAATCATACTAGGAATTATTTTAGAGAAAGATTTAGCCGGATATGATATCAAGAAAATCATAGAGAATAGCTTTGGCGTGTACTACAAGGCAAGCTATGGAAGCCTATATCCTGCATTAAAAAGACTGGCAGCAAAAGGTTTTGTGACAACCTATGAGGAACCACAGGGAGGACGAAAGAAGATTTTCTATCACATTACAGAAGAAGGCAAGAAAAACTTTTTGGAATGGCTGACAACTCCAATGGAGGTTTTGGATGGAACGAATCCTAATCTGACGAAGGTTTATTTTTTCAGTCATTTATCAGATGAAGTTCGAGAACAGCAGCTTATGGAGTATGAGAAGAAGAATAGGCAATACCTACAGGAACTAGAGGAATTGGAGATGCAGTTTCGCAAGATGGAAGATGCAGAGCAATATTACTACAAGCTATCGACACTTTATTATGGCATCAGCATCACTAAGAAAACTATTGAATGGTGCAGGCATATCAGAGAACAGAAACCATTGCCGGATTTTGAGTAATGGGAATTCGTATAGAGGATGGAGTAATTTGGTTGAATAAAAAGAGGGAGGAATAGCGATGATGACAAAATCACCAAGTGGAGCATTAAGCCCATATTACTATAAGGGAGGATATTTTCACGGAATACATTATGGCAGTTATTTTGATGATGCAAAAGCGCTTTTTGATATGATATAATCTCTCGGAATTCTGAGTGATTATTCCCAGCACAGCTAGCAATGAACAT
>CAYUKO010000002.1:0-62894 GCA_964445375.1 uncultured Roseburia sp. | reverse complement strand
CAACCTTCTCTGAAATGGATGATACATACGCCAATATCTCATTTGTAATTGTAAAAGGTGGTTTATAATCTCCCATAAGATCCCTCCAATAACTTCTCGCAATATCTTGCGTATTATCTTGCGTACTTTCTTACTCTATTATACATCATAAACATAAAAATTCAACTGCCATATAGTAGAAATTAATGCATAAAAAAACCCATGCACCCGGCAAGCACATAGGTTTACACCATTTCTCTATGATTTCTGAGAAATATACAGATACTTTCCTGCCGCATATTTTTTAACCTGTTCTAATAATTCAAGCGGTAATATATCTTTTGCATTTCTCCAAAGTCCGCAAGCCCTTGTAATTTTTCAATTACAAAAAATGTTTCATCTCACCCCCAATACATTCCTGCTCCAATTTCACATTATGTTTCAACATATAAGTCACTACTTCCTTCAATTCTTCTCGATCCTGCATACCAACCAAACGCTTTTTGTCATTTTGGGTCAATTTTTTCCCAAACATTTTATATTGTTTTAAAGTGTTCAAATCCATATAAAGCATTTTGAATGGTATACCTGTTTTATCACATAAATCACGATATATCTCAAAACCGCCTGCATCAATATCACCAAAATGATAATATTTTGCATTTGGTACTTTTGCATATACATTTTTTAACAAATTACGGCGAACAGAATTATGATAACCACCTAAGTAAATAATTAGACTACTTTCTTCCTGCCATCTATAATAAGTTGTGAGATTCTCAATCGTAATCACCCTTTTTATATTATGTACATCCAGTATACTAATCTGATTAATATCTTCGCCAGATATTCCGATTCCTTGCTTTAGAGCAGACAATTCTATTTTTTCATTGCCAATGTAAATCACTGCCCTTCCCTTAATATATACAAAATTAGGATTTTGATAAATGTTATATTCTGCAAGTATTTCTGAAAGTTTATACCCTTCACAACCTGGTTTAAAAGAACAAAAAACGTGCTTAATCCTTCCCTGCATTTTTTCAAATGTCTTAGTATCATGAAAAATAGCAATCGAAAACTCTCTTGTATACAGCTGTTTTGTATTTCTCTCTATTGCCTGTATAGATTCTAACACTTTTTTCGTATCAGCCAAATTCTCTAATTTAATAAATTCCTTTACTGATTTGTTTTTCTGCAGGCTTTTCAACAAATATTCTATAAAACACTTAGCCACTGGTGTATCTGCTTTTTCCAAGTATTCTTCCAGCATTTCCATATTATCAGATACTAAATCGGATTTTGCTGTTCGATTCACATATTGATAAGCTGACTGCAAACTTTCTACATTCAATCTCACTTTTGCTATAATATGATTTACTTTATTTCCTGCCCATATAATCTGAATCAAGCTCTTTTGTTCCAACTGTTTCATAAAAGCATGAATTTTCTCATATTCATCCGACCTTTCATCAAAGTAAGCCGGTATATTCTTCTTTATAAAACGCATTTCGATATGAATGGTTCTTTCATTTTTTCCCATAGAAAGCAAACTGGATTCATATGTATCCAACAATTTATTCAATACTATTTTATCGTATTGCTCCATTATAATACCTCTCTACAAAGCTGACTTTTTCATCAGTCATAACTAGCAATGTTTGCTCGACAAATGGACTGATATATTGTATTTTATCAGGCGGTGCTGCAATCAGAATCTGAAGTGGCAGCTTTCTTAAAAACTCCAATACGCCTCCAATACGCTCATCATCCATATTGTTAAAGGCCTCATCAAACATAACCAAGCCTATAGCTTCACCACCGATTCCATTTCTATATAACTGCACAAAAGAGGCTGCAACCGTAACATAGAACGGCGTCTGCGTTTCTCCACCGCTCTTTTCTTCGCATACCTTTGAGTACAGAGAATAATTTCCGTCATTATGAATAATCTTGATATCATAATCCATATAAGTTCTATAATCCGTGAATTCATCTAATGCTTTCGCATTGTTGTCATTATCCAAAGCTAATCTCTCAAACAACTCGTCAATGACCTCTTTGTGATTTTCATGAAACATACCACTAAATAAAGACACTCCCTGCACAGCATTGAAATCATCCATAATCATCTCATAATAATGACGATACCGTTTACTTGGCATAAATAAGAATTCATATCTCTCATTGCTAAACGTAATATTCTTTAACGCTTTGTTCAATTCCTTGAATTCTGACTGTGCATTTTTCATATTTTCCTGTAATTTTGCAAGAAATTGCTCTCTGAACTCGTCTTCTGCTGCCTTTCTGGCACTTTCTACTTTTTCTTCATAGCTAAGTAATTCTGAACTTTTCAGTTTAATATACTCTGATTCGAATTCCGGATATCCTTCTCTGGTTGCTGCTGCTCCGAAATCATGTGCTGTTTTATATTCCGTCATAAAAGTCTTCATAAAATCCATATTTTTTTCTATAGATGTCTGATTTGCTTTTCTTGTACTCGCATAGTTTTCTCGAAATTGAACATAAGATTTATTCTGCGTTCTCTTATCATACTCATTATTCCACAATATAATATCACTCTCTTGTCTTGTTGCAATCTCAAGATAACTACTTTTTTGTTTTGTATAATCAACTTCTGTCTCTTCTTTCTTTTCTTTAATATCTATAATACTTTGCTCCAACTTACCATGTTGCTTATTCAGACCTGAAATCTGTTTTTCTATCTCTTTGATAATATCCTCAAGCTGAGTTAGCTGTAGCTGTTTCATAATCATACCCGAGTTCTTTTCCAATGTTGCTATATTAGCCTTACAATTCTTTATCTGTAATGCAACATTTTTTAACTCAACAAGAACCTCTACACGATACTTAATGTCTGTATCTGTTTCCGTAGATAATGCTTTTTGAAGCTCCTTTAAGTGCTCCAATTCATCTTGCTTATCCTTCATTTCTTTTTCAGTATCTCTTAACACATTTCTAGCCTGTTCTAGTTGAACACGAAATGCATTCTTTCCTATGTAAGGAGTTTCAAAAATAGCCGGTCTGAGAGCAGACGCAACATGATTCTGATAACGCATACACTCTTTTGTAATCGCTGTCTTATATTGCTTTAACTGATTATAATGCTCGCACATCGTAACCTTCCCCAAAATCATGTTAATATATCGTTTCGCATACTTATTACCTGACGTAACCACTGTCGCAAGTGACCCCTCCGGAGCCTGGTCATATTCATCTAATTTCTGTGTATTAATTAATCCTACTCCAAATGCTCTTTTCTCTTTACGCAGCCTGTCATAAGTTCCCAAAGCAATATCAAAATTATCCGGTTCTACCAATATGTAAAAACGTTGTGTATTTAGATATCCTTCTACAGCATTTCTCCATGCCTCATCTGTAATCTCCAACATCTCACATAGAATTCTTGGCTCCGGACTTCTTCCAATGCGTGTAAACTCTTCTTTGATAGCATCCATAACACGCGTAACTTCTTCTGGATAAGACAGTTTTTTCTTGGTTAGATTCTCTATTTTATATTCAAGCTCTCTTTTATCCGTAGATAATCTTTGTATCTTATCATCTAGTATCCAACCTTGCTTCTGAGTCTTGTTACGCATATCTTTTTTATACACCAACACTTCTGAAAGTACATCTTTAAACTTACTAATAGAAAACGCTTTCTCCAAATTATTTAATTGTTCAGCATATTCCTTTATACAATCTGCCACATTCTGAATCTGTAACAACTTATTGTTCTCTGCTCTTGCTTTATTAACACTTACAAATAAATCCTTTTTCTCTAATTGTAAACTCTTAGATTTTTCCTCTAACCCATTCAGCTTATTCACTTGTTCATTTCGTGCAATAAAATCCTGATCACTTGCTAACTCTGCATATAAATTATCACGTATTTTTTGTTTTTCTTCCTTCTCTTTCTGAGCGTTTTCTATTTCTCCATTACATTCCTGCAATCTAATTTCTTCATGCTCCATTTTCTTTTTGAGTTCATTAATCTGGTGTAATAAAATATCTGCCTGTGCCCGCTCCAGAAAATACTCATACATCTTGTCCTTCTGCTCTCCATCTGCCACAAGATTATAGTATTGCTGTATTCTCTCAAGTTCATTCATTCTTACTTTAATATTATTCAGTGTAATTTGTAAATCCTGATATGTCCTAACATTTTCACGTAGTAAATCAATGTTTACTTCCTTTTCATCCAAAACATAAGAGTAAACAAAGTCTTTGATATCATCAATCGGTCGGAAAGCTAATGCTTTTGGAATCAATTTAAAAAACTTATCCTCAATTCGTCCAAACCGATTCTTAAACATTGTCTTTGCCTCTTTGTCTGTTGTAAACCATGAATTCTTTAGCCACTTTGCATTACCCGTACGAAACTGTGCAATGGATTTGGGAATCTTTCCATTGAAAAAAAACTCATCATCAAGTCTTACTCCATCCATCATATATCTGACTGTCTTCTCCTGTCCTTCTGATGCAGAATCAATAACAGCTCCTACAATAAAATACTTCTGTCTCTTTTCTTCATAGAATTCCAATGCAACATGCGCACTGATTTCCCCTGTTCTCTCATATGGCTTATTCTCACGCCCCGTCTTGCATCTAATATATCCTGTCAGTTTTCGCTTACCATTTTCGTGCGCTGCTTTATTAAAGTAATTCGTCGAACAGGTAACTACGAACTGTATCGCATCAAGCAGCGTTGATTTTCCTGCTCCATTTTCACCAGAAATAAGAGTGGACTTATCAAAATCAATCATAGTATTCGTAAATCTGTGCCAATTAATCAACTTCATTCTCGTCAGTTTCTTCATCTGATTTTTCACCCTTCCTATAATTTCCCAGCTTCTCATAAGCTAGCTTAATGTCTTCCACACGAACTGCCATTAATATCGAATCATATATAATAAGCCTTGCGTCTTCATTCGACAGATCACGATCCAGTGTTTCCACCAATTGAAATCTTTTCATTGTACTAATTGCATTTCGTAAGGTAGTCTTGTCCATCATTTTATCTCGTATTTTCAGGCTCATAAATTTTTCATGGATATCACCCATATTGATAATTACTTCTTCACTGGTAGACAATTCCCTTTTCTTTTCATCATACAGAATTCTTAAAATCAACAAAATAATTGACTCAAACAATTTCATATTATAACGATTATAATTTTGAGAATTCGTGAGATGAACAACTCCATACTCCTCATTGATTTCAAGACGATATCCCAATACACCGAGATATTCCATAAATTCTTTTCTATATTTTGAAATAAAATAATAATCTGCACGCGTTGCCTCATTCCTCTTACATAAAAAACAATTACTTAAAAGACGATTACAGATTCTTGTAAATTCATCTTTATCGCGTTGCAACATTCCTTCCAGAAACTTCATGTATCCTATAACTCCTTCTTTCGAATCATATAATCCCTAAAACAAAAACCGTTCACTTGTATCTCTTCACGTTGTTCTACTGTATAGTTCATATTTTTTCTCTGCCCATAGAGACGAACGTATATCATATGTACAAAATCATCCGTGGTCTTCATTGGCAATTCCGAAGCCAGCATAGCATTTCTGCCTCCCATTTGCTTCGTAATATACATATCAATTTTCTCTGGATTTAAGATTCGTTCCATTTTTTCAAGCATCTTTTTCACTTTTTCCTGTCTGAACTCCAAGTCCGGCATTTCGTTTTCTATCTCTGTTGGCTTGAATTCTTTCTTACCCTCAATGGGAACATATAAAGATTTTTCATCAATCACGCCTGAACTGTAAATACGAATCAAATCATCTAAAAAAGCAATACGATATATTCCACCTAAGTCCATATTTTTATCGTTTATCTTTTCATTTACTTTGGACAAAATATCCTTCAATTGGCCACGTACATCCTCTCCACCAATCAAGAAGAACTTCGCACGATTAATCGCAGCACGTTGATACTGTGTATTCTTTTGATTAATCTCTGCTAAAATTTCATCCATATTCTGAAATGCACCAATAATCTCATGAATATATTGATACACTAGTTCCTCTGCCTGTTCTTCCGTAATCTCCCGAATACTCGCAATTTCGATACTTGCCTTCTTAACATATTCCTCACAATGGCTCTTATTCTCTAATCGCTCCACAATTTCCGGTCTGAATTTTGATACATTATCCGATGTCAACAAACGATGATATGCTTTATCAACAATATTTTCAATATAATCATTAAATAAAGCATCCATAATCTCTGCCGGAGTCTTATACTTCGTCAATTCATCAATATAATGCTTAATTCCTGAATTAAGATTCTTCAAACCAGTGATAAGCATATCCGTATTCTCCCAAATGGAAAGCAATACAATTCCCGGATTATCTGTATTACTACGCACTAAGCTATAAATAGTATAAATATATCCCTGATATTCTATCTGTTTTCCTTCCGCAATTTCCAAAAGAGTTTTTATAATTTTTACCGCATATTCCTTGAAGTTGACACGCTGCACATAGCTTTTATCTGTTTCTATCTCAATCCAACCATAGTATTCCAATCTTCGAATCATCCAGTTTGCCTTATCTCTATTACTTTTTCCTACCAGCTCTTCCTCATGTAATTCAGCAGACTGTGTCTGCTCGAAATAATACTGTAATTCTTCAATCAGATTGTCCCTCTCCACACCGAAAGAAAGCTGCAGATTCATGCAGGAAAATAATTTACATATGCATTCCCAATATACCAGTTTGTTCGGCGATGCCAACGGAACGAAAAATTTATCTGCAATAGTATTAAACATAAACCATAATTCCTTCCTATAATTTCAAGCACTATATCATTAATTTGAATACCTTCTTTATACCCAAATATTAATAAAAAGAAATAAGCATCCGTCCATTCAAAGTCAGATGCTTATTTCATAGATAACCTTATTTTGCCTGCTTTAAAGCTCCGTCAATATCTGCAATCATGTCAAGAACTGCCTGTCTGGATGCATCACCAAAGTTCACTGCACCAAACTTCGCATACTTGTCATTCTGGTATGCTGCGATAATACCTCTTGATGAGTTAACGATTGCACCAAGTCCATCTTCGTTGAAGAAATGAACTAAGTCCTTACCCTGTCCACCCTGTGCACCATAACCAGGTACAAGGATGAAGGATTTTGGCATAATCTTACGAAGTACCTTACCCATTTCAGGATATGTAGCACCAACAACAGCTCCAACATAGCTGTAGGAATCTCCCATCAGCTGCTCGCCCCACTGTGCTACCTTTTCACCAACATGCTCATATAACGGTCTTCCATTGATTAAACGATCCTGGAATTCACCACTACTTGGATTAGAAGTCTTAACAAGGATAAATAAGCCCTTCTTCTCCTCCTTACATACATCGATAAATGGCTGTACACCATCTGTTCCAAGATAAGGATTTACCGTAACAAAGTCTTCCTTGAAACCTTCACACATGGTATTTCCAACCTGAACCTTACCAAGATGTGCAGTTGCATAAGCTGCAGAAGTAGAACCAATATCGCCTCTCTTAATATCACCGATTACAACAAGATCCTTCTCCTTACAATAGTCAACTGTCTTCTGGAATGCGATAAGTCCCGGAATACCAAACTGCTCATACATAGCAATCTGTGGCTTTACTGCCGGAATCAGATCGTATGTCTTATCAATAATTTCTTTGTTATATAACCAGATAGCTTCTGCTGCACCCTCTAAAGTCTCGCCCTTTTCTTCAAAGGCAGCCTTCTTAATATGTTCTGGCACGAACTTCATCATTGGATCAAGTCCAACAACGATTGGGGCACCAGTCTTCTTAATCTTCTCAACAAGTTTGTTAATCATAAATCCTGCTCCTTTTATTATGTATTTCGCAGCCATTCTGTATTTTCATAGTTACCTGTTACACTACTTCCTGAATACTGCTTGCATACTTCTTTATATTGGATACATTAACATACTTCTGGCGTGATTGTCCAGCCACAATTACAAGAGTTGGTGCCTGCATAACACCATACTGTATTGCAAGGTCTGCATTCTCTTCTGCGTCAACCACCGTATAATCAACGTTTTTCAAGTATTCCTTAGCCAATTTACAATTTGGACAAGTTTTGGTAGTAAAAAGATATTTTGTATTTTTCACCTCGGAACGTTCTGCCTGAAGAGAAGCATGTGCTGCTCCCAGATTCATCTCCTGAGACGCATCTATCTTCTCCATCTGCTTCATGTCCGCTGCATGAATCTCAGGCTTTACATCCTCACCAATCTTGTACTCTGTTCTATTCTTATATTCCTGAAGCTTACCATCATTCCAGTTCTGTACCGGACGATAATAGCCTGTAATACGACTGTAAACCTCTGTCACCTTGCCACACTTAGGACATGTCTTCTGTTCTCCTGCAAGATAGCCATGCTCCTTACAGATCGAATAAGTAGGTGACAATGTATAATATGGTAACTTATAATTCTCAGCAATTGTTCTAACCAGATTGGCTGCTGCCTTCCAATCCGGAAGCTTCTCTCCTAAGAACGCATGGAATACTGTACCTGACGTATATAATGTCTGCAATTCATCCTGAATATCCAGTGCATCAAAGATATCTGTTGTATAATCTACTGGCAAATGAGAAGAGTTCGTATAATATGGCGTATCTCCTTCATGTCCGGCAGTAATGATATCCGGCCATTTTGCCCTGTCATGCTTAGCAAGTCTGTAGGTTGTACTCTCCGCAGGTGTTGCCTCAAGATTATATAAATCACCATACTGCTCCTGATAATCGGATAAACGCTCACGCATATGATTTAATACATCCTTACTAAACTGCTGTACACTCTCCTGTGTCATATCTGCACGAAGCCACTTGGCATTTAAGCCAACTTCGTTCATACCAATTAAGCCGATGGTTGAAAAATGGTTATCAAAGCTTCCAAGATAGCGCTTTGTATAAGGATATAACCCTTCATCCAATAATTTGGAAATGACATTTCTCTTAATCTTAAGAGAACGTGCTGAAATATCCATCATTCTGTCAAGACGCTTATAGAAATCTTCTTCATCGACAGCCTGATAGGCAATTCTTGGCATATTAATCGTAACAACACCAACACTTCCTGTGCTCTCACCGGAGCCAAAGAATCCACCCGTCTTCTTACGAAGCTCTCTTAAATCAAGTCTCAAACGACAGCACATGCTTCTAACGTCAGAAGGCTCCATATCAGAATTGATATAATTTGAAAAATATGGAGTACCATATTTTGCTGTCATTTCAAATAATAAACGATTATTCTCTGTATCAGACCAGTCAAAATCTCTTGTTATAGAATAGGTTGGAATCGGATACTGGAAGCCTCTTCCGTTGGCATCACCTTCAATCATTGTCTCGATGAATGCCTTATTGACCATATCCATTTCCTTCTTACAATCCTTGTAGCAGAAGTCCATCTCTTTGCCACCCACAATAGCAGGAAGCTCTGCCAAGTCGTTTGGAACCGTCCAGTCAAGCGTAATGTTGCTGAAAGGAGCCTGTGTTCCCCAACGGCTCGGTGTGTTCACACCATAGATAAATGCTTCTATGCACTTCTTAACCTCCGCATAGGAAAGGTTATCCACCTTAACAAATGGTGCAAGATATGTATCAAAAGAAGAAAATGCCTGTGCGCCTGCCCATTCATTCTGCATGATACCAAGGAAGTTCACCATCTGGTTACATAATACAGACAAATGTCTTGCCGGTGCGGAAGTAATCTTACCTGTGATACCACCCAATCCTTCTTTAATCAACTGTTTTAAAGACCAGCCTGCACAATAGCCTGTCAGCATGGACAAGTCATGAATATGAATGTCCGCATTTCTATGTGCTTCTGCAATCTCTTCATCATATATTTCTGACAGCCAGTAATTTGCTGTTACAGCACCGGAATTTGATAAAATCAGACCTCCTACCGAATATGTTACGGTAGAATTCTCTTTTACTCTCCAGTCCTCAACCTTTACATAGCTGTTTACCACATCTTTATAATCAAGGATAGTAGATTTCATGTTACGCATCTTCTCACGCTGCTTGCGATACAAAATAAATGCCTTGGCAGCTTCGGCATATCCTGCCTGCTCCAAGACCTTCTCTACACTGTCCTGAATCTGCTCTACCTGAATCAACCCCGCTTTTACTTTCCCCTGCATGTCAGCTGTTACCCTTAATGTCAATAAATCGATAATATCTCGATTATACTGAACCTGCGTAGCATCAAATGCCTTTACGATAGCTCCGCTAATCTTCTCCAGACTGAACTCTGCCTGAGAACCATCTCTTTTCACAATACTAAACATTTAAGAAAACTCCTTCCCGTTGTCATATTTATATGACATCCCCCAATTTTAGGTACCCTTACAGTATCCTTTATCCCCCATTATCTTCTGCCAACTGTCAGAAATACCCATAAATATAGTCTAGCAGATACCATTTCATAAGTCAATCGAACATACAAAATAGCATCTGCTATTATTTCTACGCATACAATATCTTGTGTTTTATGACTCAAGTGTCATTTTATGTCTACTTATCAAAAGTACTTCTATTTAGCGGGTTTGCAGGAACGCATACTCCTCTTTTGCCTTTCCATCATCCGGATAAGAAGCAAGATACTCCTGCATCAGACTCTTAGCTTCCGAGAACTTTCCAAGATATTCTTTTGCTACAATCTGATTATATTTCAAATTTTGAATATAAGCACTATTTCCAAGCTCAATACCCGACTCAAAAGCCTTTAACGCTTCCTCATATTTTCCCTGATTCATAAGGCATACTCCAAGGCTGTTATAAATAGCAGCATCCGGTACATTGGAATCCAGATACGTCTCATAAACCACTACCGCATAGTTCATATCACCAAGTTTCTCATAGGTTTTCCCAAGAATTAAAGATACCTCCGGATTCCCTTGATTCAAGGCACCGTCAAGATACACTCTTGCATTCGTATAATCACCCAGATAATAATAAATCGTTCCCTTCTGAGCGTCCTTAAGCTCCTTATCCTTCTTGCTTAAAAAATCCTGCAAATATACTTTTCCTTCGTCCTCAAAACCTGCTGCCTGCATTTCTACAAAGGCATCCGTAACCAGTTCCAGATTATCCGGTTCTAATGCAAACGCCTTTTCAAAATCTTTGATTGCCGCATCATAATAACCTTCCTTTAACAACGTACATGCTCTAAGAAAATAGGCATCTGTTTCCTTATTGCGCAAGCCAATAATGGCTGTGTATATCTTCTCTGCCTCTTCATATTGACCAAGCTTATAATAAGCTGCTGCCAGATAGTAATTCGTATCAAATTCCAGATTCGTCACATTACCATCGGCATAAGAAATGGAATTTAAAAAACATCCTGCTGCATCTTCGTAATTACCAAGCCCCATATTCGCAAGCCCTTCACCACGATAAATCAACTGCTCGTCCTCTTTATATACCAATGCAGCCTCAAAGCTTTCCAATGCACCAGCATAATCCATCTGTTCCAGCAGTTCCATTCCTTTATTTATATTGGTATTATCAGGCTTTGCTTCGCAGCCCGTCAACAGACATACTGCCACACAGCCTAACATGATTTTAATCCTATGTGTATATTTCAATCCTGCATACCTCCGTAGCACAACATTTACATAAGTATACCACATAAATCAAAAACAGAGAAACCATTTCTGATTTCTCTGTTAATATTTTATCGTTATTATTTTCCTGCCTTTATTGCTGCAATGAATTTTGCTGCAATTGCTGCATGTCCGGCATCATTTGGATGTGGATCATAATCATAATTTGCCACATCACCCTTGATGTATTTAGGATTGTTAATTGTGTTATATAAATCCACAACTACATTTCCACTTGCATTGTTTGTAATAATCTTATTCATCTGAAGAATATAAGTTCTTGCAAGCTTTTCCACATTCACCGCTTCATAGGTTCCTAAATAGATTGATGCTGCCTTAACGTATGGATTATAGATATTTCCAATATATAGCTTTGCATTTGGTGCAATCTTCTCAATTTCAGATACGATCTGCTTATAATTACTCTCGAACTGGGAAATGGCATTTGGTAACGTAGTACCATAATTGAGTTCATAATTAATCTTATATCCCATGCTCAAAGCCTGTAAACCTAACATAAATAACTCGAGTCCTTTAGCAGAATTGAACTTATTCGCCCACTGTGTTGTCACTGCCTGTAACTGATCCGGTGAACATCCTAACCCTGCTGACACAATTCCCATTACGGTAAGAAGAAGATCATTGGAACCTATATCCAAAGTAATGTAATCTGCTTCTCTAAGAATTGCCTGAAATGTGCTATATCTGATGTTCAAAGGATTGGTTAATGCATCTAACAAATCTCCACTCATCCAGCCATCTCCAGCCAAGTTGAAGGTTTGGCAATTTCCACAAGTCTGCTCCAGATAATCTGAAACCTTATTTACATAGGTATTGCTTCCCGCTGTAATACTGTCCCCTAGTGCCACATAATACGTTACATCATCCTGGCTATCTGCCTCACTGACAACAGCTGCCTTTGCACTCTCTGCCGCCATGGAAGTCATTGGCGCACAATTTCCTACAAAACATGCTAACGCCATAATTCCGGCAACCATCTTTTTTACCCAGACTTTTTGTTTCTTCATGTGAAATCCTCCATCTCTTTTGTATTTTAGTTTTTTTACCCTTATACATATAGGATATCACTTTTTGAATTGTATGACAATTAGACCTTTTTCCTATACAATTCTAATAATATACTGAAAAATCTCCTGCCAAACACACTGTTCTTGCCAGAAACCGCCATGTCCAAGACCATCATACATTTTTACATCACAGCCTAACGGATATTTTTCTGACAATGCTAACGAGCTTTCATAAGAAATCAGTTCGTCATCCTTAGAAGCTATCATAAGGGGTTTTACATTAACGGTCTGTGCAAACTTATCCGCTCTCATCCGATACGGATTAAAAAGCTTTGCCGGTCCATGGAAGATATCGACAAAACCATTGAACAAATCATAACCGTTCTGATATGGTGCCATAAGAATCAAACCATCAACATCCCTCTTTGAAGCGACATAATTAGCAATTCCTGTTCCAAGACTATAGCCCATCAGGATAATTTTCTGATCTTGCATATCACTTCTGCTGATGATTGCATCATACGCCGAAAGTGCCATCACTTTCATGGTATATTCGCAAGGAATTCCCTCGCTTCTTCCATATCCCGGATAATCCAACGTAATCATATTGATTCCATTTCCGTCATTTCCACTGTCAAAGCCTGTGCTGTACCCCATCATTTCTTCTGAGGTAAACATATTTCCCGGAAAAAGAATCACCGTCGCATCTGCTTCATAGGCAGAATGATACATCCAGCCGGCACAAGTTCCAACCGGTGTATCAATCTCCAATTCTTCCAGATTCTCTAGCTCCTGTAGCTGCATATACGCTTCCTCGTTAAAATGAGGATAATATAATACACGGTCTGTCAGAATATAAGCCACCAGCATCGCCACCACCACAATACTTGCAAATACCTGACCAGCAATCACACCAATTCTTGCTGCCTTATGCGTTAATTTCTTTCTAATCTTCCAACACGCAATATTCAAAATAAGCACTGCCAAAACAGCAATGCTTACTTCTAATATCCGTTTTACTACTAAAACGTCCATTTTATTCTCCAATTATGCATTCTCTTCGATGATTTCAATAATATCTCCAATCGTTTCAAGCTCCTGAACCTGTCTGTCAGAGATTTTAATCTTATAGCTGTTCTCAATCAAAGTAATCAGGTTAAAGAACTCCATAGAACTAAGACCTAAGTCATCAATAAATTCAGAGTCCTCGGTAAGCTCCATATCCTTATCATCAATCACGGAATAAATAATCTCTTTTAACTTCTCGTCCATTTTCATACCTCACCTTTCTAATAGGATGCCTATTTCTATATTACGCTATATCTACACGATTTCCCGTTTATGGATTCTCTGCATTATATTCATCCATAACTACATTACGTTTCAGCTTTCCAAGCCCTGCACGTGGCAATGGCTCTGTACGCATCCAGATTCCATCCATCTTTCGGAAATATGGCTGCTTCTTATTATATTGCTTCAGATTCTTCTTAACAACAGCCTCGTCTGCGCCTTCTGCACATACAACAACAGCGATCACCTTACCACCTGCATAAATGACACAGGCTTCTTCAACACCATCAATCGCAGTCAGTTCTTCGTCCATTTCATCACAGTACAGTTTATTACCGTTACTCATGGCAATGACATCCTTCTTTCTTCCCATTGGAGAAAAGGTGCCATCTTCAAATGCTTCTCCGATATCACCAAGATAAATTTTCCCATTTCTCATGACATCAGCAGTAGCTTCCGGATTCTTATAATACTCTCTCAAGTGGAATGGTGCTTCAATCGCAATTTCCTTTTCAGCTTCTACCGTTACCTTTACACCTTTTAAGGCAGTCAACTTTTCAATGCCATGCTCCAGCTTATTTATCGCAATAACACCTGCAATTTCAGAAGCTCCATAGATGTTCTGAAGCTTAATACCATATTCTGTACACTTTAATTCCAGACTCTTATCACACTTAGCTCCTGCAACCGTGAAGACCTTTCCCCAGTCTCCAACTGCGTTATTCTTAATCAGGAACTCAACCATTGCGGAAACGACAACCATCACTGCCGGTTTAAAATAGGCAAGCTCTTCTAAAATCTTTCTTGGATTACCCAGATATACGGTTCTTCCTTTGTATAAAAAAGCAAGAATTCCAACTGTCGCATACATATGATACAGCGGAAGCGGTGTATACATATTGCCTTCCACTCCCGGTGCAATCGCTTCCATCAATACCTCTGAGTTGTAACAAACATCTGCAAAAGGAACCACAACGCCCTTTGCCTTGCCGGAAGTTCCTGAGGTAAATACAATAATATCGCCTTCTACTGATTCTTCCTCTAAGATACCGCCCTGTAACTGTTCTTCTCCAAGATAAGAATTATATGCAATACCAGCTTCTTCAATTGCTTTTTGAAGCTTCTTATCCTCTACATCCGTGAATACTGCTTCCGCATCCATATTCTGCATCAAGGTTACAATATCATCCGTAGGAAGCAGCGGATCTACTGCAATTACTGTCTTCCCAGCAACAATTGCCCCATAAGCATTGCACATCCACAAGTAAGAAGTCTGTCCCATAATGGCAATCCTCTTGTGATTATCTTTAGAAAACCATTTTGCATAGGTCAAAATATCTATACATAAATCTTCATAGCTCTTACTGGTACCACACATTTCCTGTATGGCAACCTGTGAACCAAATTTATCTTTCCACTTTCGCAAATCGCTTTGAAATGACATTTTCCTTTACCTCCGTCCAACAACTGCTTACCTTTGACACTATGAAACATCCTACAGCGACCAGGCACAAACGAATCATCAATACAGCCAGGAAGTTTATAAAGGATGGAAGTCCAGCCAGCACATGCCAGTTCTTGAACCAGTTCCAATCAATACTCAATACTTCCACCGTATGTACCATAAGAATCCAGAAGGTATATCTTCCTAACTTCTTAAAGAACAATGTCACTGCATTATCCTTGCCCTGACCAATTTTCAGTCCAGCTCTTAATGCAAGAATTCCCATCGGACAACAGAAAGACAGATAAATCGCATTGCAGTAATAACCTCTAAATGCAATCATCAATGCTGTGAAAAAGCCAAAAGCAGCGATTCCGCAAACAAGAGCATACTCTTTCCTGGTCCACTTTCTAATCAAGAACTTTGTTTCTTTCAATCGGTATCCAACATACAAACAAAGCGTTGCTACCAAAACAGCACTGAAACAATATGGCTGCGCCGGAACCTTACCAAATGCAATACCAATCAGAACGAGAGGCACAATCGCAACAAGCTTATTCTTAATCTTCTCCTGATTCATAATCCAGTTGAAGATAATACTGGAAAGACACAATGTCACCATAAACCACATTGGTCCAACATTACAGATTCGCAAATCGCCAATGAAATACTCTGTCATATTTCCTGTAAAAGTTCCAAGCATCAAGCTTCTGACACCCTTTAAAGAATCATGAAAATTTCTCCACTTTGTATAGTGACACACACAATAGGTACACCATGCAACCATCTGCATCAGAAGAAATGGAATCATAAACTCCTTCAACTGATTCTTGGTATATGACTTTACAGGCTTAGGCTTATACCAGTAAGCACTGGAAAGCAGGAATGCCGGCATCCAGCAAGTTCCAAACATTCCATTTATCGTAATCAACGGTCCAAATCCCGGTTCTCCATTCCACAACTCTATCGTATGTGTAAAGATAACTGCAAAGATGGCTACACCTTTGATAAAATCAAACATACTCATCTTATTCTTGTACAGCTTATTTTCCTTCATTGCTCCTCAATCCTCTTTTATCATTATAACGAATCCACGATTTCCATCTCAGGAAGTTCAATAGATCCCCATGCCTTAGAATGCCATATAATCTTTCTCTCTGTCTCAATCTTCTTCTCAAAATCAAGACCATTCACACAGTCAAGATCAACGCTTTCTCCATCCGTATCACGTACAAATAAGGTATACATCGTTTTGTAAGTACCTTCCTTCAACCATGAAATATCCAGATCCACCGTCACTTTACTGCTTTCACCGGCATCCTTACTTTCAAAATCGTATAAAAAGGCAGTAGCCACGCCATTTTCTACGCTATCAAGAATCTCCACACGAAGACAGAGATTCACAATATCCGCACAATACAGCCATTCAAACTCCAGACGAATCTTCTCGTCTTCCCAGAAAACAGCATCTTCTTTATCCAGATATCTGGCTGACTGCAATCTGATTTCATCCCTCTGTAACCACAGGAATCTTCTATTCTGTGAAAAATCTACCGAAACAGCCGTTTCCTTCTTCTCTCCAAAATATGCCTTCACAGCCTCCTGCGTATCTCCATCAAAGATTACCTTACCCTTATCCAGAACGATACAGCGCTTACAGAACTTGCTTATCGTCGACATATTATGACTTACACATAAAAGTGTCCTGCCCTCTTTCGCAGAAAGCTCCTTCATCTTATCCAGACATTTCTTCTGAAACTTCATGTCTCCTACTGCGAGAACTTCATCCAGAATCATAATATCGGAATCCAGATATGCCGCAACGGAAAAGGCAAGCTTCACATACATACCGGAAGAATAACGTTTTACCGGTGTATCAATAAAATCCCTGATTTCCGAGAATTCAATAATATCCTCTATCTTGGAATCAATCTCTTTTCTCGTCATGCCAAGAATCGTACCATTAATATAGATATTCTCGCGTCCGCTAAGCTCCGGATGGAAACCTGTTCCTACCTCAAGCATACTGGATAAAGAACCGTCTAAATACACTTTTCCAGAAGTTGGTGCTGTAACTCTTGATAAAATCTTAAGAAGCGTTGACTTACCTGCACCATTAGAACCAATGATTCCGACTGCTTCTCCACGCTCGATTTCAAAGCTGACTCCATTTAAAGCACTAATACGCTTTCTCTCCGGAATCTTAGCGCTTTCTACGTTACGTCGTCTCAGAAGCTCTTCTCGGAAAGAATGTCTGTCAATGCTTCCTAACCAATATTCTTTATGTACGTCTTCCACTTTAATAATGATATCTTTTTCTTCCATCTTAATCTCCGGCCTAGTTCTGCTCCAGATAGTCAATGAAATCCTTTACGCAAGTGAAGTTACCGATTTCTGTCTCAGGAATAGTAACACCAAATTCACCTTCAACTGACATAATAAGCTCCATAGCCTCTAAGGAATCTAATCCCAATTCATCCATCAGTGTAGACTCTTCTGTCACTTCTAATGTGTCATCACACATAACTTCCTGAATAACACCTGTTAATCTCTTTAAAATCTCTTCTCTGTTCATCATTAAATCCTCCTCTTATCTCGCCCTGCTCTTTTTTCTTTTCGAGTAATTATTCAGTACCTTCATAATTACGCTGAAAAATCCATCTTAAATTTGCTACGCAAATGGATTTTTCATTCTTGAATCATATTCTTACGGTCTCAGCAGCAAGTGCTTCGACCTTTCCTGAATAATTGCCTTTTAGATTCTATATATAACTTAACCAGATAACATCCGGCAGCTATCATAATACTACGAACCACAAATGTCACAAGAATTCCTGCAATCATGTGATTATCAAAATACTTCGAAAAACGCTCCCATGGAAATACCAGATACTCTATCGTATGGAAGCATAAAATATATAACGAATACTTGCCTGCTACCTTTAAGAAGCCAACAAACTTTCCTTGCAAACAATTGCACGCACAAAACAGCTTCAGGAATAAAAATCCAACCACTGCACTTGCCACAAAATCAATACTTCCAAGCGCCCATACATTCTGCGATACCTCTACATTGCCAAATGGCATAATGAGACAGACAATCACAATCAATAAAATCAAATTCTGCTTCGACAGCTTCTCAAATAACAAATTATACTTCTTAATCACATATCCAATATACATGTATAACGCACAGCACAAGGACTGAACTATACAATATGGAATAAATGACATAAATGGCAATCTGGTACATACAAGCATCAATACCATAAGGCACAATGCTCTTGCGCCCTCACTCTTTAACTGGAATACGATATCTAAAAGAATCCATCCAAAGAAAAGGACAACCAAAAACCACAACGGTCCAATAGAGCCAAGATAATGACTGCCAATCTGAACCTCGCCCGGACAAAGTGCGAACACGAAAGGAACCGCCTGATACCATAAGGTATCCTTGATAGAACCATCTCGTAACACACACTTTACGACTGCAAGCAGCGATACCACCACTCCAACAAATACATAAGGCTTAATCAGGTAACGAGCCCTCTCCTTTATGCATCTTACAACCGGCTTCTTACGGAATCCATAACCACTCATAATGAAGAACATCGGAATCACACCATAAATAATCGGCTTAATTACAATTAAGAGTGGATACCACCATGCTGTTGTATACTGTGGCTCCCAATACTTAAAATATTGCGTTAAGGAATGAGCCATTACCACAGCTACCATCAAAAAGCCTCTGCTTAAGTCAAACATACCAATCGAATTCTTCATCGGCGCGTTTTCATTCTTATTCATTTTCTTACACTCCACTCATCTGTTATTCCATAAAAAGCTTTTCAATCTGCTTCATTCTGCCTTCTCCATATTCATACTCATCAATGACTTCCATTCTCTTTGGATACTCCTGTGCCATTTCCGGATGTTCGATTGCTTCCTTCATACCATAATAGATTCCTGCAAAGGAATTCTCCATCACGATACCATTGTCCTTGGACTTCAAAAGCTCCATAACACCTGCACATTCCGTAAGTACCAGTGCCTTATCAAGAATAGCAGCCTCCTGACTCACATAGGAGAATCCTTCATAGCGTGAAGAAGAGATAAACCAGTCAGCCTGTTTCACATACTTATATGGATTGCTCTTGTGACCAAGCATATATACATTGTCAAGGTTGTAACGATGAATCTGATTCTCTAAGTCATGCTGTACTTCATATTTATTCCAGCTCTCACCACCGCCAACAATCCACACATCATACTGATAACCTTCCTTGTTCAGAAGATTACATACCTCAAGAAGAATATCATAACCTTTCTGTATATTCAATCTGCCTACCGTTACAAATAACGGTCTGTCACTTCTCTGAATATCCTCTACAGGCTCTAACGCTTTCTCTCTGATATCCTTCACATCCAGAGGATTATAACAACGAATCAGATTACCCGGATCGCCAATAACCTCCTTAATACTATCCAGAATCGCCTGTGATACACAGACAACATGCTGGTATTTTTGCATCATACGTACTTCTTCTTCTGCCGTATACCAGGTCTTAGTATAATAAGACTTCTTATAATCCGTATGTACCCACGCAATTCTCTTTGGAATATATTCACCATAAGTAATCGCCATCCACATAATCCAGCTTTCCTTCATGCACAGAAGTACATCGAAGTTCATATCACGGATTTCCTGTTTTAGCTTCGCTTCATTTTTCTCTTTTCTCTTCTTAATTAACTTACGCTCGATTCTGTTCTTTCCTGTCGGATAGTTCTCCTCCATCTGATAGAAATACTTTACATCAGCCGGATAAACCTTATCAAAATCTGCATCCTTCTTGTCTGTCAGAATAGCAACCTCATGCTCCTTACGAAAATACATGACAACGTCATACATCAGCTTCTCTACTCCGCCACCCTGTAAAATATCATTTACAACCAGTATCCTCATCTCTCTCAACTCCTCATTTATTCTTAATTATGTCTATCTTTTCCTACATTTCTCGTATTTCTTCCTATCGCCATCAAGCAAGAACCTCGCCTTACGATACAATTCAAAACCGCTCTTTTCACCAAAAAGCTGCTGCAGCTTTTTCTTCTGCAATAATAATGCCTGAAGCTGCTCTTCCTGAACTGACCACTTGTCTGAACCTCCAAACATCTCTCTTACTTGATCTATTTCCATTCCCTTAGCAAAAATTGGATAGAAATATTGCAAAAGAGCCGCATAGAAAAGACTGATTCTTGCCGTATCATATCTACCGGAATCCTTCTTCTTCAATCGCTCACGCATTCGCCCAAATGCATCATACATAATACCATCCAACATTCCCTTGCGGTCAAGTTCCTTCGTTGCAGAGCCGCTTCTTAATGTATAATTATATAAAACGTCCGGCAGCTTAATCCAGCTTTCTACATAAAACATATACTCGAAGGTAAATACCAAGTCCTCTGCATAACGAAGCTTCTCATCAAATCGAATCTGATTCGTCTCGATAATGTCCCTACGAAATACGTGGAAACAACATTCCCAGCCCGTCTGATACTGCAAGAACTTCTGCCATAAAAACATATCCCTGCTTTCCTCGTTAAAGTACAGACTTCCTATCACATTCACAAAATAAATATCATACAAATGCTTTCCCGCTTCATCCACGCGTCTTGCCGAGAAGGAACAGATATCATACTGCTCAAGCTCCATCTTCGCATATACTTTTGCAAGCATTTCTTTCTCTATGTAATCATCGGAATCAAGGAAAACAATGTATTTCCCTTTCGCCTTGGAAAGCGCAAAATTCCTGCTCGCCGCCACGCCTGCATTCTGCCTGTGAAATACTTTGCAGCAATCATATTGCTGTGCATATTCATCACAGATAGCCGCAGAACCATCCGTCGAACCATCATCAATCAATAAAACTTCAAAATCACGATATGTCTGCTTCAACACAGAATCCATACACTTTGGCAAAAATTCTTCCACATTATATATCGGAATAATAATACTAATCAACTGTGTCATATGGTCATCCCCTACGTCGCCACTTTCTTAAATGGTATCGATAAATGTCTTTTCTACCTTGTTAAACAATACCAAACCTGTTAATAACGCACCTACGGTTACAACTGCACTCCAAACCAATGACCATGCCGGAACTGTACCAACTCCGAAGAATGCATAACGAAATGTTTCTATCACACCTGCAAGTGGATTGATAAAGATAATCTTCTGCCAGATTCCTTCCAGATTCGAAATCGGATAAATGATCGGGGATGCATACATCAGAAAATTCATTCCCCAACTTAGCATGACATTCAAATCCCTGTACTTAATCGTCAGTGATGAACAGATTAATCCTACTCCAAATCCCATCATCGAAATCATTAGTAATAAGAATGGCACTGCAATCACCCACATATTCGGTTGAAATTCATAGCCTCTTGCCTGAAAAATAAAGAAAAACAGGATAAACATCAGAAACTGCACTGTCATGTCTATCAGCTTCGTTATTGTATTTGCCAAAGGAATGACCAGTCTTGGGAAATATACCTTACCCATGATATATGCGTTTCCACCGAAAATATTATTATTCTCCCACACACATCCAGAGAAAAATCCCCAAATCAGATTACCAGTCATATAGAATAAGAAATTCGGAATTCCATCTGTCGAAATCTTAGCAATGCTTCCGAATACAATAGAAAAAATACCACTTGTTAATAATGGCGACAAAACCATATACAAAGGACCAAATATCGTCTGCTTGTATCTTGTAATATAATTCTTGCGAATAAAGGTATAGCAAAGATCCCTATAACTCCATACCTCTTTTAATCGAAAATCAAAAAGCCCTGCATCGGCTCCGATTACTGTCTTCCACTTCTTCATTACTCTCTCCAACTACCTTTTATACTTTAATCATAAATAGTGTTCAAAACAATATGTAATCATTGAACAAAATTGCTCATACTTACCATCGTTCATATTGTCATAATACTCTATTGTTGATTCTATATACTCCTCATCTGTATATAAGTCCTCATCCTCAAACTCCTGCTCAAGAGCCGAAAAATAAGCTTCTTTTCTTTGCTCTTGCAACACAAAAGAATTTAGGTTCAAATGCTTTAGCATTTCACTTCCTCTGTTATCCAACGCAAAAATTTCACCATTCAGTTTAAATCCATAAACCTCTTTGACCTCTGCTTCCAACAGCGAAATACATTCTTCAAAATCAAACCAATTATCCTTCTTATGATTACAATGATCTGCACTCTCTGCCAGTTCACCTTTGCAAGAAGCAAACATATTAAAATAATCCAACTGAGCATTTTCACAAATAACTCTTTGTGCTGATGGCATACTTGCTTCCGGATGTCTCGGCATAAAATGCTCAATGTCGCAATCTTTTAAATACTGTCCCTGCCCAATCCTTCTCTCACAATAACAACATATAAAGCCTTGCTCTTCTACCAAACTCTGTTTTAATCGCAGATATTCATTGTTTCCATGTGGGCCATGCAAATCATCATACGTCGCAGCCTTCCCAGTACTTTCATAAAACTGATTCTTCCAGTTGAAGAAATGTACCGGCTCCATTTTCTTATGAATTTGACGCATTTACTCTTTTTCCCTTTCTAACCAGCATTCTTCCTCTTACCGTATCTCTATTTCTATTTCTCGTCAAAAGCTCGATTTCATCAATTACTTTCTCAGCTTCTTCGTAATTCTTTTCTTCTATATAACGATACATTTCGTTAACCTTATTCTTAATTTCTTTATTTACAGAATCTGTTTGGAACGCATCTTCAAGCACAGCATTTGAATCTACTCCAAAAAAGCTTTCATACCTATTACAGATAACATCCTCTCCATCACGATATAGAGAAAAGATATTAAAATCCTCACTTATTTCGCCAAGTACCTGTGGGGAATGGGTGGTAATAATAAATTGAATATTAGGGAAAGTCTCTTTCAATACCTGAATAATCTTTCTCTGCCATGACGTATGCATATGAAGTTCTATTTCATCAATCAATGCAACTCCCGTTCCTTCAAGAGGATTCTCCAAAGACGGATTGGCAATTGTTAATCTTCTTGCCAAATCTCCAAATAAAGCAAGTGTACACTTCTCCCCATCAGATAATTGTAAAATATCCAGCACATCTGTACCCTTGTACACTTTCATAGAGTATGGTCTTGCTGTAATATGCACATTACTATATCCGTCAAGCATTGCAAGCATTGCACTTTTTACAGCTTTAAGCGATACATCTTCATATTCCGGTTCTACTTTCTGCCTTTGGGTTTCATACAACTCCTGCTCTAAGAACCACTCAAAAAGCTTATCAAAAGCAATCTGATTCTCTATTGCTTTCTCAAAAGCAGTATATTGCCCGAAGGATTCCTTTTTACGAATTCTTAGTGGAGTTTTCAATACTAATCGATTTACACCATAATTAACAAAAATAGGAATATTACTATCTTCATTTGTGCTAATCAAATTATTATTCTCATCAACCTTGTCTTCTTTTATATATAAATCTTCATAATGTCTTACAAGATATATCAAATCCTTGGATAGATTTATCTTATTACTATTTTTTCTATATATTGGAAGTGTATATTTATACAGATTCTGTTCTTTATTAAATCTAAAATCTGCGGCTACTATAGCCGAGCCCTTCTTATACTTAATATCTGAATCATCTGCCTTAACAGACTGTTTAAATCGCTGTTTGACAAGTCTATTGATAAAATTGGCATACATAAGATTTATGGCTGCCAAAACTGAAGATTTACCAACACCATTAATTCCATATAAAACTGTACTTTTCCCCTGTAAATCTAATTCCAATTCATGAATTCCGCGAAAATCATTTAATTGCAACCTTTCAATTACCATCTTTACACCCTCCAAATATTTTCCAGTATTATACAGTATGAATATAACAAAGTTACATAAACTTGTCACTATACCCATATCATATCACCAGCATAATAAAATATTCTGCAATATAACGCTGAATCACTTATATATATGCTTCAAATATACCTCCGGCGCACAGGCAAAAACGATATACTGTGCAAACTTTCGTTTTCCCCATACATGTCCATATCGCAGAAGTGCTCCCCACATCCGCCTTGTAAAAAATCCATACAACTTGTACCATGGCAGCTTATATTTCGTCCGCATAAAATAGTACCAGACTTCTATATTCCAAAAATAAGCTTTCTTAAGCTGACGCCATAGTGCTTCCTTGTCCAGTTGCTCGCATAAGTGTATTCTTTCCTCAAACGCATCCAGAACCTGTAAATGCCTGAATGCAAGCTTCTCATCCTGCATGATACTGCCTTCACGCTGTCTGTATGCATAGACATCATCCTGAATCCATACAATTCTGTCACATGCTAAAAGTAGAGGCATAATCAAAAATTCATCCTCATGAAGAACCCCTTCCGGATACTTGAACTTCTTCATGATATCTGTACGAATCAACTTATTCCATGCAACAACAATAGCCGTTGCATAATGCCATGCCCCTACCCAAGTCAGTGCATCCAAAGCATCTGCCTGTGCTACCAGCCCCTGTTGATAAAGTTCCTTGCCCTTATCCTTAGCCAAATCCTGTCCTACTGCATCTACTTCATGATAATCTGCTATGACAATATCTGCCTGATACTGCCTTGCTGCCTCATAAAGCTTCTGCAAATAATCCGATGTGATATAATCATCTGAATCTACAAAACAGATATACTCTCCCTTTGCTTCTGCGATACCTGCATTTCTTGCAGAGGAAAGTCCACCATTTTCTTTATGTATCAGATGCCAATTGGCATTTCGGTCTACAAACGTCTTCGCAATCTCAACAGATGAATCCGTTGAACCGTCATTAACCAGAATAACCTCATAGGAGGCAAATGACTGTTCTTCTATTGTTCTTAAACATTCTGCCAAATATTCTTCTACGTTATAGATTGGTACTATAACGGAAATACAAATATCACTACTCATTGCCCTTCCCTAAAAATCCATAGAAAGAGGGTATCCTGACTATAGAATACCCTCTTACATCCTTAAACAGCTCCCCGCCTAAACAATACCGTATATACTGTCATAAACAATATCTTAATATCAAGTCCTACTGACCAATTATCGATATACTCTAAATCAAGCTTTACTACTTCATCAAAATCCGTGATGCTGCTTCTACCGCTTACCTGCCACATACCAGTAAGTCCCGGCGTCATACTCAGACGTCTCTTATAATACAGACTATACTGATTGAACTCATCTACTGTTGGTGGTCTAGTTCCAACTAAACTCATCTGCCCTACAAGAATGTTATAAAACTGTGGAAGTTCATCAATGCTTGTCTTACGGATAAACTTACCAACCTTTGTGATTCTTGGGTCATCATCCATCTTGAACATCAGACCACTCATCTGATTCTTCTCCATCAGTTCTTTCTTACGCTCTTCCGCATCGATGTACATAGATCTGAACTTATAAATCTTGAATCTACGACCATTTCTACCAACTCTTTCCTGAGCAAAGAATACAGGTCCTGGTGATTCAATCTTAATAGCAAGTGCAACAAATGGTGTTACAACTGCTGTAATTGCTAATCCCACAGTTGCACCTACGATATCAATCGCACGCTTAATCAGCTCTCTTCTAAAATCAATGGTAGTCTTCTCATATGAAACTACCGGTTTATTTCCAAAGCTTCCAATCGTTCTGGAAGAACCTTCTATCTGGAATGTATGAATCGTACAATTACATACAACACCCATCTGCTGTAAATCAGCTACCAACTTCTTAAGCTTGTCTGACGGATAATCCGGCAAATCAATCAACACCTCATCAAGTGCCATCTTACCAGCAACCTCATACAGATTCTCTTCATTTGCTACAACCGTGATGCCATTCATATCGTAACCAGTCTTGGCTGCATCCATAACACAAGCTGCCACTAACTGACAATCCCATGGAATATTGAGCTTTAACTGTTCCATCAAAGTAGTTCCTCTGCTTGAGGAAGTAATCACTAATACCTTATTACCTGCTCCACCCTGCTTATAATGATTCAGCATCCACTTCTTATAAGTATTATGAACAAAATAGGTAAAAAGGACATTAATTACTGCAAAAATAATCAACAACATACGTGATAATGCCCATGTCGACTGCATAAAGAACATTAAAACTAATGTAGTAATCAATACAGTAAATGTACATTTGGAAACCGCTGCAAACTCGGTATACTTATCACGTCTGAAAAACTCTCTGTTTCCATCAATAAGAATATTGTATAACGTAATACAAAACATCAATAATAAACACGCTGTAATTGCACTGTTCTTATCCAGTGGACCATTTGCATCATACAAATGTCTAAACAATGCCGCTGCACCAAATGAAACCATGGTACAGAGTAAGTCAATAAAAGTCAAACTGTAAACTTCAATTACCCTGCTCTTCTTTCCTACATCCTTCATTTCTAAAACTCCCTCTCAATGCTTAACTACATGAGTCAATAAACCTATCGGCATTATATCGGAAAAATTATGTAAAATCAATTGTGTAAATAGACAAGGATTTTACATTTTTAAAGGGTTTCTTATCTAGTTTTTTACCTATATATTGCCTTTATATACTAACTTACCGTCTTCACTTATCATTACAATGTCTTGGGCACAAATTTTTGTAACAATTTCTTTATTTGTGGAGTTGCTTTATCAAGTCTTTTCACTATGATATTTTTCACCCAAAAAAGAAAATATGCAACAAAATATAGTTTCATCTTAATTACATACTTCAAAAATTTCCACATTTTTGATTCAGCCTGTTTATACCAGATATATTTACGTACCTCTTCCTGATTCAACAATTTCTTAAATTTTTTATATTTTTGTCTATGCTTTTGAGGCTCCATAACAATTCCCGACAATTGATAGTATAAACCAGAATACTTCCATTCTAATTTAGCTGTTTCTTCCAGTCCAAGCAAACTGCAATACTTTAAAATTTTCTCATAACGTTTTTTGTCCATTTCCTGCAGTTCTTCTTTCGCACGTATTGACAAACCAGCCGTAATACTATCTTCTCTTGAATAATAAGTATAAACACCTTCACAGGAACTAATCAATGCAATTATATTGCACTTTTCATAATAATCTAAATTAAAACACAAATCTTCACACCAATCTAATGTTTCATCAAAACGAATATGATGCTGCTCTATGATTTCCTTTTTATATAGCTTATTCCATGCAACACCATAATAAAAAGATTTTGCATTTTTCAAGAAGTATTTTGCGAATTCTTTTCTCTCTATCTCAAGATTATTGAATGTATCACCTTTAAAATAGTTATGATCCGGTATACACAAATAATTTCCAATTACCAGATCAATACTATAATTCTCTTTTGCTTTATCTACCATTGTTTTTATAGAATCTTTTGACACACGGTCATCCGCATCGATAAAACGAATAAATTCTCCCTGCACCATCTCTAAGCCTATATTTCTTGCCTTAGATGGTCCGCCATTATTTACCTGAACAGCACGCACCCTTTTGTCTTTTTGGGCATATTGCTGAATGATTTCCCAGCTATTATCTGTTGAACCATCATCAATTACAATCAGTTCTATTATTTGATAAGATTGATGTAATATATCTTCAAATGTTTGTTCCAGATACTCCGCTGCATTAAATACAGGTAATATAACACTCACTAAATTGCTTTTCATTCTTGCTCTCTTCTCTAACCTTTTTATAAAAGATAGTTTATTTCAAACTATCTTTTATAAACTCTATTGACTCATTCTGCTTAATTGCAAGATTATTTTTAACCTTTGTCCAATCAACTGCAGTATTATTCAATGCTTCCCAATTCTGATTTATTATTTCATTATTCTCTATTCCAGCTGTTTCTAACAGATTGACGATTCTGTCATTTACATAGTTTCCATTCTTCGTTTCCACGAAAAACAGTTTCTCGAAAATGATAGAAAATACAGTTCCATGAAATGAATTTGTTAAAATCATATCAGCATGATAGATATAGCTGATAAACTCTGTTGGCGAAATAGCTCTAATGTACTTAACATGCTTTCTCTTTTTCTTGATTGCGTCATTCAGATAGATAACCTGTCTATTAGTCTTCTCTGCGATTTCTGATAACTGCTCTTCAAATGCAGGATCAAGTACTGAGTATACAAAAATATATGGCTTCTTTTCCTTATTTTTTACAACATACTTCTCCCAATCACTCTTATTCAACAGTAATGTAGGATCCAGACAAACTACTGCATCCTTCTTGCCTATTTTTTCAAGAATTTTACAACCTGACTTTTCCCTTACCGATATTTTTGAAAAATTTTCAAGTCGATTTTTATATTCTTCTTCATAACCATCCGGCATCTCTTTAAATCCAAAGCTTGCTGCATACGCTACCTTTTTGTTTATGTCATCAACGAAAGTTAAGTAATATGCCTTGTCAAAATTTCCACATACAGTATTCCATACCTGATCACTGCCTGTGATAATATAATCATACTCATTCTGTAAACCATCAAGTTCCTCAGTATGATAAAACGCTTTTTCTGACAACGGAACATTAGTCTGAATAAAACCATCAAAATTATTCTTTTTACGTCTTCTTTCCGGATATCTGATTACCGCCTTTGCAAAAGAAACTAACTTATTTCCCGGTGCCATGTAAAAACTTCTACATAACGTCTGCACTCTCTTATTATAATAATCAATAACTTCAATTCTTGCATTCGGGTATTCCTTTTGCAACGCAACTACCAAACCTAATGTTTGTAAAACCGCTCCATAATTAAATGGTCTATGGAATGTCAGTATACCAATTTTCATTTTATTATCCTCTCTTTAACATATGTTTCAACTTAAATCCAAGCTTTAACTTATATTGATACATTCTGGCGAATTTCATCTTCCCACACTTATCATACATCATCCAGAAAAAGGCTCTGTCTTTCGGCATTTTACTATTATGCTGTAATGCCGGCTGTAAACAATTCTGTATATCCGTTTTTATTACTTCAAGTTCATCCTCAATGCTCTCAAAATATGCCTTTCCCTTTTCCGTATTACACAGTACAAGTGATACACCTTTATTATCATTAAATTCCTTATTTACCTTATTGATACCCCAAAAGTCACCTATTGTAATATCACCAACTCTATCTAATGTCTTATAAGGGCACTCAAAGCAGGATGCTCTTTCTGTCAGACCACTATTAAAGAAACTGAAAAACAAATCATCATCATATTCTTTTCCATCTACACTAATAGTTTCCTTACAGCCAGCCCAACCATACTTCTTCTTATTTCTGAAGTCTACGTTTGTTACTTTTCCATGCTTCTTTTTTTCATAATCTGCCAAATAATCCTTCCATACACGTACACTTGGCACACCATGACAAACGATATCAATCAGAATTAATTTAGAGCAGTCTATGCCATCTAAGTAATGTTTCATCGCATTAACCTGACAAGGCGTACCTGAATAGATTACCTCTTTACCTTGCAACAAGTCATCTTTAATCCTTTTGTAAGAATCACCAACCACACTCTGTATGTACTTTGAACCTCTAAATAAATCCCTTTCCTTCTTAGTTGTTACACCTTTATGAACGGCTTCAAACTTCTCATTCAAAGCAACTCCGTATACAACTCCTTCTTTGTCAATGCACTTGTCCGTTAACGCTGTAAAAACTCCACCGGAACGTGATTCCTGTCTGATACTATTATCTTTATTTTTTACTGCATAAACACTAACTTGCTTCAAATCTACGCTTTCCCTTTTTTGGTTAAAAGCACAGACCTTCACACATAAACCGCAATTAACACATTTTTCAGAATCAATTTCAGGATGTAAAAAACCTTTTTTATCTGGTTTCATTTCTATTGCATTTTTAGGACATATGTTACTACATGCACCACACCCACAACATCTGCTGCTTTTTGAATATGCATTTATATTCTTCATTTTATCCCAACCTGTCTTATTTCATTTATTTATACTACCATGCATTTTTATGAATCAGATACTTTATTTTCTTTTTCATTACCGAAACGAACAGATTCTTCTTCATAGCATACTGATATCCATGCTTTGCATAATCTTCTTTAAACTGTTCACGGGACTGATGCTTATGGGATGCGCCTCTAAGCTGTGCGTTTCCTTTTACTGCCTCATCCAATGTTCTTTCAAAAAACGTAATCTGATCCGTACACTCAAGGAAAGCCTCCATTCCCTTTGTATCATTAACCATCACAAGAGAAATTCCTGTTTTAGGTGCATTTTGGGACACCCATTCCATATCTAATCCCCAAAAATCACCAACAGTAATATTTCCTACTCTCTCCTTTGTAGCATATTGACATGAATAACAAGCTTCCTGATATGTTAAAGCATTCATAAATGCATTATAATAATAATTCTTTCCCCACTTTTCCCAAAAGACATTTTTATTATCTTTAAAGAATTGTAATTCACATCTTCCATTTTTTCTAAATTGTATATCATCCATTGGCTCTGAAAAACCTTGGCTTTTAATTTCTTCTTTTAAGAATGTTTGTGGTGGTGTACCATGGCAAATCAAATCAACTAAAATCAAGTTGTCATTTTCACCTACGGCATTTTTTACTGCACTACATTGGCACGGTGTACCAATAAATAATACCTTTCTTTCCTTCAAATCCTCCTTGATATGTTCAACCGTATTTCCCATATTACTCTTAACATATCTGGAACCTTGAATTTTAAGAAGCTCATTCAAGCTATCTATTCTTTTTACATGTACAAAATTCTCACTATCATATGTAGTACCATAAACGACTCCGCCTTTTGTCAAAGTGTTTCTTGCCAATTCAACAGAAATTCCGCCTGAAGCACTATTCTTTCTTATTTCTTCCTCTTTACTCCACACTGCGTAAACCTTCTGCGGTATATTTAACCCTTTAGAATTCATACTTGGACAATTTCTGACACACTTTCCACACTTAATACACTTTTCAGAATCAATTACAGGCACTTCAAAACCATATTCATTCACTTTTAAAGTAATTGCTTTTGTCGGACACAATACAACACAATTATTACAACCACAACATTTATTTATATCTAACATCCTTTTAATTAATTCCTTTCTGCAAAAAATGAATGGAATCTTCAACCAACGGTTTCAAATTCTCACTTACTTTTTCAAAATCTATTTTTGTATTAAAGTCTACTGCATCATCACTATTTACATCAATTACTCGATCCAGCAATTCTGTCTTGGTTAATATATTTTCCAATCTCTCATCTATAACAGCATTTCCGTCATTATCATGTCTTGCTGCCACCCACAATTCCTTTTGGAAATTAATAGAAAAAGCCGTTCCATGAAAACTGTTTGTAACAACATACTCTGCATTATTAACCAGACTTAGAAAATCCTCAGGTGACTCATATTTAGCACGCTTTACTCCCTTTGCAAAATATTTGTAATTGGTTCTAAGCGCATATACTGTCACCATTGGCATATTATATAAATCAGCTAATTTCTTGCCTAACTGATAAACCTCTTCACTATACCCAATAGAATATAAAAAGATGTATTTTCCCTTTATCTTATTATCACTTATTATTTTTTCCCACTGACACTTATTCATTAACAGGGTTGGGTCAAGTACTACTTTTATATCTTTTTTTGTATAGTCCTCTAACAAAGGAACTGCTGATTTTTCACGAACAGATACACAGTCTAATGAATCCACCAAATCTAAATCTTTGATCTGTTCTTTTGCACAGCTTTTCCAATATTCGATATTACTAACTCCACCCATACTTGCCGCATAAGAGATTTTTCTTTTGCTTGTAAAATTCATGAAGTAAACTTCGTCATAGTCAGGTGCTGACAAATTCCAGATCTGGTCACTTCCTGCACAAAAAACATCAAAATCCTCTTCCAACTGCTCAATTCCATCTGTAGTCAGAAATTTACGTTGTGTCAAATGTAACTTATTATTTAAGAAACTTTCAAAGCTAACATTTCTCTTTTTCAAAAAACCATAATCTGCTAATGCCCATAAATCTATCATAATATTCTTAAGTGAATTCGGTTTTCTGAAAATAGCATAAATATCTGATTGCTTTTTCGGTCTATAATCTATGATCTCGCATTCATTTCCAAGATTAATGATTGTCTGCTGCAATGCATATGCCTGCAATACAGAACCGTAATTGATTGCACCGTGATAAGTTAATAATCCTACTTTTTTCATTGTTTTCTCCTCTAGTCTATTCTGACATTTTCTTCAAGAGCCTGTACTATTTTACTGTCTACATTCCAACTGAATTTTCTTGCAAAAAAGTTGGTCGAATTCAATAAATATGATAAATCTTCTATACGATACACATAAGGATCTCCACGATTCCAATCGATTTCACGTTTAATCGCTTCATATTCACCATTCATCCTTGTGTCATATAATTGATTTTTAAATTCTGAACTGTTAAGTAACGTCTGTAAAAACATCTCATCTGCTGTAATCGTATGTTGAAATGTTTTCTTAATCAACTCTTCTTGTGATACCACATACTTGGCAAATGCATTGGTAATACTGAACCAATTTGCTCCTTTTTGATATTGCAGATTACTTTTCCTGCATCTATGTATCGGCGCCTGTACAGCTAATAACAATTTATTAACTATTTTCTGGGGTAGATTTCTTTTTCTTCTGTTAATCAACCAATATTTATCAACCCGTCTGATATACTCATCTGTAAGAACCGGAGCATCTATATGAACAAATTCTTTCTCCCCGCAAGAATCAAAAAAGTTATGAATCGTATTTTGATCCTTAATAGGAAGATCAACTCCTGATAATAAATGATAATAATCATGGGATACTTTTGTAGCTTCTTTTAACAATAGCAATTCACACGCTATCTGTGAAAAATCACCCCATGTTACAGAAATCCTATTCTCCAAGATATACAAATTCGCTTTTTTCACATTTACTTCTAAATTATTCTTATTAATATCCTGAACTTTTTTATCGATATGTAAATAGATGTCATTTCTTTCATCATCTATCATTCTCAACAAAGTTGCCAATATTTCAAACTCATTGTGTGCAATAATCAAATATGCATGCTTTCCCATTCTTACAACCTTCTTAATCTTATTTATTCTTGCCTACTATTTTCTTAATCAATTCAACGCTTTCTATTTCTATTGCCGAATACACCATGGACACTCTCATAATGAAGCGTTCCCATAAGCTGATATCCAGATATTCCTTACAGAAATAATACATAGATTCGTTATATCGTTTTATTGATTTTGCATTCTTATTTGTATCTGCTTCCATATGATCATGTATATAATACGTATCTGTAATCAATCCGACTTTATATCCTTTTCGGTTGAGTCTTGTACATACAATCGGCTCTTCAAAATACAAAAACGTATGGTCGTCAAAGTAACCTGCCTTCTCAAGAGCAGCTGCTCTAAAAAACATAAAACTTCCTCTGATATAATCTACCTCCATGATTTCTGGAAATTCATTTTCTGTTGATAGATTTTTCTGCATCTGGTTATACCATTTTTTTCGCTGTATCCAAAACAAACCTTTAAGCAAGGAACGATATGTCGGATATTCATACGAAGCCTTTTGCTCTTTCTCATCCGGTCCATACATACGTGTAGAAACCAATCCAAGTGAAGAATTAGTACTTAGCACATTCATACACTTTAAAATATTTTCCTCTTCAAAAATGGTATCGGTATTAGCAAAAAACAGGTATTCCGGGTGATACTGTGTAACTATATATTTCGCCCCTATATTATTTCCTGCTGCAAATCCACCGTTTTTGTCCGATTTTATGATTTCTATTTTGTCTGACTTACAGGAAAGCATTCGTTCATAGGAACCGTCCTGACTATTATTGTCAACAATTACAATATGATCTACTGCAGCAAATGCTTCCACTCTTTTTGCCAGTTTTACTGCTCTCTCGGAATCTCTATAATTAAGAATCACCATAGCACATTTCATTTTACTAAACTCCTTCTGAATCATTCTATTCATCTTATCCATTATAGTATTTTTGGTCTTTTACCACCAATCTTCATCCATAAGTACTTAACCCAATTTAAATGATTTGCAAACCAACCGCAAATACCGACATATACAAATACAGGAACATACCATTTTCTTTTTGCGCAAAAATAAGTAAAACGATAAAAAACAACGTCTGAAAAATAGTCCTTTTTCATCTCAAGATATTCATCAACATCTTCTTGACACAAACTACTTTTTATTCTTTGATATTTTTCTCGCAAACTTATATCTTTTCCTTTTGCTATTTCAAACAATTCCGAAAACAAGAATGCATATTTCCATTCCAATTCTAATTTTTCGCCCAATCCCATACTGTCAAAAAATTCCTTTGTCTGCTCCGTTCTCATCAGGCATATTTCTTCTACTTTCTCTTTTGGCAACTTGTGCACCGTTTTCGTTGTACTTGAAGGATACTGATAATAACTATAAATCTTCTTACTTTCGGGTATAATATATATCCATTTGCAATGTTTATAATATTCCAGATTAAAAAAATAATCTTCACACCATGATATATCTTTCCTTAACCTTATATCATAGTTTTCAATTATTTCACGTTTATATAATTTATTCCACATTACACCATAATAAAATGATCTTATATTAAACATAAGATCAAGCGACATTTGTTTCAAAGTCTGCTTGCCACATGATGCATGTTCACCATAATAAAAATTCGATTCCGGAACAGAATCAAAAGAACCTACCACTAAATCCAAACTTTCATCCTGTTCAACACAATTCATCATATATTTCATGGAATCTACCGGTAAACGATCATCTGCATCAACAAACCTTATATACTTTCCTTTGGCTAATGATATTCCCATGTTGCGTGCTTCTGATACACCAGAACTTTTGATTTCTACAAAACGAATTCTATCATCCCTTTTTGCATAATCTTCAATGATACGCTGACTATTATCCTTAGACCCATCATTCACTATAATTACTTCAAAATCTGAGAAAGACTGTCCTGCTATATCATCTAATAATCCCGGTAAATACTTTTCTGAATTATACACTGGTACAATAATACTTACTCTAACTTCCTTACCCATATGTATCTCCAATATTTTATATAAAGTTTTTCTCAACAATCAACTCTATATACTCACTCGTCTGAAAAACTTACTATGCTAAAAATTTTTAACCCTTATTCTTCATCCCTACAATTACCGTTGCAACACGATACATTTTCTTCTTCAAAACCTGTTTTCTAAGTTCCACACTTTTTTCTGTATATTTTACCAAGAATAACTCATTGATATTTTTTAACGTATCCATTTTTTCAATAACATTTCTTTTTTTCTCACCTGTTTGCATAATCCAGGCAACAGTTCTAAATACACCCTTCAACATTGCTGAGTCAATAGCACTTCTTGAGTCCTCATTCAAATTCATCTGTGCCTCGAACTCTTTCATGTTCCGATACAACAGGTCCAAATCAGCCAAATGCTTTAATTTTGCATTTGCACAAATTCCTTCATCGTTTCGTTCGTAATAGTAATATGCTGCATGGTGTACATACACTATCTTAGCATATTTTAAAAAGCTCAAAGTTAACGATACATCTTCACCAATTGTCATTTTTGTATCAAAAGAGATATGATTCTCATGAATAATACTTGCCTTATATGCTTTATCCCAAGGCTCATTAACCTTTTGTGCCAATACCATGTTATAATATGTATTTAATTCTGCATATCCTTCTTCCATTTCAAACTCTCTTTTTGTAATATCTTCTGCTTTTTTAATATATGCATCAAACTGAATTAAATCAGCTGGATTTTTTTCGCAAGTATCACATACATTTTTAATATAATCTGACGAAATGCTGTCATCACTGTCTACAAATGAAATATACTTTCCTTTTGCAAACTCTATTCCTTTATTTCTTGCTGCACTTGCTCCCTGATTTTCCTGATGAACAACAACAATACTGTCATTCTTCTTTTCATATTCCTTACAGATTTTTAATGAATTATCTTTTGATCCATCATCAACCAGTATAATCTCAACTTTTTCCAAATCCTGTTCTAAGAAATTCTGTAAAAGTTGCTCAATAAACTTTTCTGAATTATAAATTGGAACAACAATACTTAATATTTTTTCTGTCATCAGACTCTCCTCATTTTTCGATATAAAACAAATACAAGCTTATAAAGCACTGTACATTTTGTAAATAACTCGAACTGTATTCTCTTTGCCTTACTAATCTTCTCATTTTTTCTGATATATCCCAAATTTTCTTTTACCGCTTTTTTAAACTCTACAAGTTTATCCTTTGGGCATTTCACACCATTTTTAATATAAAAATCATATACCGTAAGATTAGCAGAAGCGTATGCAGTATGTCCTAAAATACTTAATTCCGGATACTTAGCATCTAAAAATTCCATCTGTTCTTTTGCTGCATAAGCAAAATCATGATTTATCTTCTTATTTCTCGAAATACTGCTTTGCCTTTGCAAATAATTGTATAATGGCTTTGCTACATATCCAATAGATTGTGCCATATCAAACAGCTTATATGCTATATAATAATCTTCGCTTAATTTGCCTTCTGGGAAACGAATCGTCTCAAATAACTCTCTCTTATATATTTTGGCCCATGCAGACATATCAAACAAAGTAAAGGTATTCATCTCATGCATAGCATCTGCAAAATTGTAAACTTTACTAACTTCATCTGTTATTTTGCAAATTACCTGACCATCTTCAAATACATAATTTCTTCCACATGCTACAATAGCACAATCATGTTCTACCGCATATGTATATAAATCTTCAACCATTGTTGGCTCAACAGTATCATCACTGTCAACAAATATCAAATACTCACCTTGCGCATTATCAATACCTGTATTTCTTGCACCTGACAACCCTTTATTTTTTTGATGAATCACGCGTATTCTTTCATCCTTCTTTGCATACTCATCACAGATTTGTGGACAATTATCCGGTGAACCATCATCTACCAATATAATTTCTATATTTTCATATGTTTGTTTCATAATACTTTCTATACAAGCTGATAAAAACTTTTCAACATTGTAGATTGGTACTATAAGACTTATTTTTTTACCTTGCATTGTTTTCATCCTAATATGACGTTTTTAGTATCAATACATCATATTCCTTTCTTTTTTATTGTTTTTTATTATCTTTAATTTTTCTATCCGTTAATGTGCTTTTTACTGTTGCAAAATTGCACACTTTATGACAAATGAATTCTGCCCCTAACGGTATAACCAACCCTACTATGGTATACAATAACCACCATAATCCAGCGCCGCTCAATACTGGAAATGCAGCCAAATAATATGGTTCATATCCATAAAAATATATTTCAAATAAACTAACCAGCTTAAAACTCAAAAAATGTAACGCAATAATCCAAACAGAATGCTCACTAATATATGTTAAAAATCGATTTCCAACAAATTGACAGCATTCCAGCGCATACGCTATGAGATAAACTAAATTCCAGCCAGCCATTGACATAACCAGAAAAAACACCGGATTTTCAATTACATTGCCATCAATAGCAATATTTCCTCTATGATATCCCAACAAAAGAATCACAAAACTTACTATAATACCACATATTACTTTTTTCTTGGAATAACATATTTTATCCATGATTTTTTTATTTTTTATCATATAACCTATATATATCAAACAATATACAGAGAAACATCTACTTAATCCATGCAATTGCCTATTACTCAAAAAGCAAATATATCCTAATATTAATAAAACTGCCGAAACAATTCCTTGCATAATAAAATATACTAAATCTGTTTTCGTAATTTTTCTTAACAGAAAACCAATTACATTATACATAATCAACACTAAAAATAACGCATAAAAAAACCACAACGCTCCCCCCATTTGCGTTCCAGATTGAAAAAATATAGCTTTTACTATTACTTTCAACATATGTTTTATACTATACGCAGTCATCAAATTGGGATATTCAAGAAATGTGCACTCTAAATATTGTGGATTATCCGTATAAATATTCAAACGTAAAAATATATTATGACAAAGTACAAAAAAACATGTAAAAAGAAAATAAGGTTTCCACAAGCCCTTTATTTTCTTTTTTATGTATACAAATAATGATTTTACATCTTCTGGTGAATCTGACTTCATTAAATATCCACTTGCAATAAAAAATAAAGCCATATGAAACAGCAATACGAAATCTGAATATGGTGCTCTTGCATGGCGAACTACCATAAGAATAATACCTATTCCTTTTAATATGTCTATTTTATTATCTCTGCTTTTTATAAAACTACTTTCCATGTTACATACATATATGACGTTTATAAAATCAAAAACGACATATTCCTTTCTCTACAATTTTTAATATAATCATTTTTTAAAATTTATACTGCTATAATATACTTGTTATTCTTTCATTACATTCTCTATATTTGACACATCATTCATTTTCGTATATACTATAATATTTGACTTTTCTTACCATGCCACGTATAATTATATATATACACGAAATTTATACTGATATATTTTTGTACTTACTCATAATAACTATAGGAGTTGATTAACAATGAAATTAAAGCATCTATACCTAACAATATTTATCATTATTTTATCTATCAACTTTTTCCCTACAAAAGCTAATAATATTTCATATACAATATTAGACGTCACAAACAATTCTATAGCCAATTGCAAAATTGACGGTAAGACTGATGACTATTCAGCCATGAAATCCATTTTAAGCTACGTCAATTCTACATCTTCCCCCATAATATTAGAATTTCCTTATACTGGTTCGCCAATGTTATTGTCTGATACAATATTTATTACTCGAAGTAATGTAACCCTCAAGATTGATTGCGACATTCATTTTACAAAAGCGTCCTATTCAAAAACTAATTCCATGAATGTAATTGAGATAGGTTATTCAAAATACAGCCGTACACCTATCCACAATATTAATATTATTGGCAACAATATAGAAATTAACGGAAACGGAAACAATCTTTCATTTATTGAAACTGCTCACACCAAACCAAGCTTTGGCGATATCATTCATTTTAGAAGAGTAATAAATGGATATATAAGCGGTATAATCTGCAACAATGCCGTTGAAAACGGTATGCGTATCTATATGTGCCAAAATGTAATCGTTGAAAACTGTGAATTTGAAAATACCAAGCTAGACAATGGACTAACTGTTATGGGGTTACCTGTTTATGACGAAAGCTGGACTTACAGTGACGAAAGTTGCAATAACAATGTCATTATTCGAAACTGCACATCTCATAATAATGAAGACGTAGGTTTTTCTGCATCCGTGTGCAGAAATGTATTATTTGATACATGTTATTCCTACGAAAACGGTTCTGCAGACGGCTTTAATGCTGGTGGCGGCTTCTCACATGAATGCCTTGGGTTTTCAACCTATTATAACGAACCAAACACATGGGATGGATTAACAACATTTTATAATTGTACAGCTTACAATAATCAAAACTATGGCTTTTATACAGACACCTATGGTACCATAATCCAGCGCCGCTCAATACTGGAAATGCAGCCAAATAATATGGTTCATATCCATAAAAATATATTTCAAATAAACTAACCAGCTTAAAACTCAAAAAATGTAACGCAATAATCCAAACAGAATGCTCACTAATATATGTTAAAAATCGATTTCCAACAAATTGACAGCATTCCAGCGCATACGCTATGAGATAAACTAAATTCCAGCCAGCCATTGACATAACCAGAAAAAACACCGGATTTTCAATTACATTGCCATCAATAGCAATATTTCCTCTATGATATCCCAACAAAAGAATCACAAAACTTACTATAATACCACATATTACTTTTTTCTTGGAATAACATATTTTATCCATGATTTTTTTATTTTTTATCATATAACCTATATATATCAAACAATATACAGAGAAACATCTACTTAATCCATGCAATTGCCTATTACTCAAAAAGCAAATATATCCTAATATTAATAAAACTGCCGAAACAATTCCTTGCATAATAAAATATACTAAATCTGTTTTCGTAATTTTTCTTAACAGAAAACCAATTACATTATACATAATCAACACTAAAAATAACGCATAAAAAAACCACAACGCTCCCCCCATTTGCGTTCCAGATTGAAAAAATATAGCTTTTACTATTACTTTCAACATATGTTTTATACTATACGCAGTCATCAAATTGGGATATTCAAGAAATGTGCACTCTAAATATTGTGGATTATCCGTATAAATATTCAAACGTAAAAATATATTATGACAAAGTACAAAAAAACATGTAAAAAGAAAATAAGGTTTCCACAAGCCCTTTATTTTCTTTTTTATGTATACAAATAATGATTTTACATCTTCTGGTGAATCTGACTTCATTAAATATCCACTTGCAATAAAAAATAAAGCCATATGAAACAGCAATACGAAATCTGAATATGGTGCTCTTGCATGGCGAACTACCATAAGAATAATACCTATTCCTTTTAATATGTCTATTTTATTATCTCTGCTTTTTATAAAACTACTTTCCATGTTACATACATATATGACGTTTATAAAATCAAAAACGACATATTCCTTTCTCTACAATTTTTAATATAATCATTTTTTAAAATTTATACTGCTATAATATACTTGTTATTCTTTCATTACATTCTCTATATTTGACACATCATTCATTTTCGTATATACTATAATATTTGACTTTTCTTACCATGCCACGTATAATTATATATATACACGAAATTTATACTGATATATTTTTGTACTTACTCATAATAACTATAGGAGTTGATTAACAATGAAATTAAAGCATCTATACCTAACAATATTTATCATTATTTTATCTATCAACTTTTTCCCTACAAAAGCTAATAATATTTCATATACAATATTAGACGTCACAAACAATTCTATAGCCAATTGCAAAATTGACGGTAAGACTGATGACTATTCAGCCATGAAATCCATTTTAAGCTACGTCAATTCTACATCTTCCCCCATAATATTAGAATTTCCTTATACTGGTTCGCCAATGTTATTGTCTGATACAATATTTATTACTCGAAGTAATGTAACCCTCAAGATTGATTGCGACATTCATTTTACAAAAGCGTCCTATTCAAAAACTAATTCCATGAATGTAATTGAGATAGGTTATTCAAAATACAGCCGTACACCTATCCACAATATTAATATTATTGGCAACAATATAGAAATTAACGGAAACGGAAACAATCTTTCATTTATTGAAACTGCTCACACCAAACCAAGCTTTGGCGATATCATTCATTTTAGAAGAGTAATAAATGGATATATAAGCGGTATAATCTGCAACAATGCCGTTGAAAACGGTATGCGTATCTATATGTGCCAAAATGTAATCGTTGAAAACTGTGAATTTGAAAATACCAAGCTAGACAATGGACTAACTGTTATGGGGTTACCTGTTTATGACGAAAGCTGGACTTACAGTGACGAAAGTTGCAATAACAATGTCATTATTCGAAACTGCACATCTCATAATAATGAAGACGTAGGTTTTTCTGCATCCGTGTGCAGAAATGTATTATTTGATACATGTTATTCCTACGAAAACGGTTCTGCAGACGGCTTTAATGCTGGTGGCGGCTTCTCACATGAATGCCTTGGGTTTTCAACCTATTATAACGAACCAAACACATGGGATGGATTAACAACATTTTATAATTGTACAGCTTACAATAATCAAAACTATGGCTTTTATACAGACACCTATGGTACTACCATCAATCATTGTACAATAGATACTGTTATACAGAATAATACCGCCACCTATGGGAGAACCCTACATGGAGGCAATGGCATCTTCGCAATGGGTGCCAAAGGAACTGTTACTATCAAGGATTCCACTATTACTAATGTCGATTCCTATGCTATTGCTTTTTCTTCCGGTTCCTCCTCCATTCCCTCTATTCTAGACATTAAGAATATTACTGTCACAGACACCAAAAAAGGAATCTATTGTTATAACACAGATGAAGTCAGTATTAACACTGCTACTTTAAAAAATATACCTACTACACCATTATATTTTTTAGACGGTAAACAAAAAGAAAAAATATACTTAAAAAATTTTTGTACGAATAATATCGGAAAAATGTATATTGGCAATGCTAAATATATTATTGTTGATGATTCTGTAAAATATTAGTTATAAATATATTTAAAATTCTGTACCTATTTCATTGCCTTTTCTTCTATCCGCCATAATATGTTTTACTTCATCCTTTGGATAGCCAAAACCTATCATGCAAACAATTGCTTCATTCTCAGGTATATTAGCAATTTTTCTTATCTGTGGAATCGACTTAAATGTGATTGGCATTTGAAATATGCAACTTCCTAACCCATGTAATTGCAATGCTTGAATAAAATAAGAAACAAAAATTCCTCCATTAACATACCATTGGAGAATTTCCATTTTACCAAACATCTTTCTGTCTGTAGTAATAATTGCCCAGTTAGGAACTGCATTTTCAAATCCCTTATTTCCTGGAACACATTTATCGATTTCAGCCACTGTCTTTTCATCTGATGTCCAATATACCTTACTTGGCTGTCTATTACATGCGCTCGGAGCACACACTGCCAATTCAAGTACTTCCTGCATAACCTCTGATGAAACCTTTTCTTTTTTATAACATCTCACACTATGTCGTTTTCTAATAAAGTTCTTTACAGATTGTACATCTACTCTTTCATATACATCCTTTTGAGGTGAATAGAATTCCATACCCGCTTTATTCTCTTTGTATGACTTTACAGAAGCAATTCTTTCGAACTGTTCACGAATTAAATGAACATCCACATTCTGTGATTCCGAATACTCTAGCCATGCCTTTAAAACAGACATACCTTCCCGAAATTCATATCCATCCACATTTTGATTTCTGTCCAAAACGCCAACTAACGATTTTGCTTTTTCCTGTCCAAATCCTTTTCTTACTTCTTCAAGTCCCATCCCCTTCTCCAGAGAATGACAAAGCAGAAGAATACTTAGTTCATTCGACATCTTACTATCAGCTTTTTCTTTTTTCATTCCCCGCTTCAGTTCGTTCGAAGTGCAAATATCATTAACACTTTGTTTGATTTTCTTTAAGACTTTTTTCATTACATACCTCTTAGTATTTCTTCGAATATTTCAATTGTTCTCTCACTCTTTGAATTAATTTCGTTTATACTAATATTTCTTTTCTCTATCAGTTTTTTATAATCGCTTACATACTGCATAGTTAATTTCAATGCTTCTTCTGTTGTCAACTTCTGCATATCCACTACACAATCATAACCAAGATTATTATATAACCCGGAAAACTTTCTACTGTATGCTGTTGGAATAGTAGCTACTCCGGACGAAAATGCTGCTATCGTAGCATGCATACGTGCACCAATAAAGACATCCATACTTGCAATAAAGCTTTTTGCTTCTATTGGAGTTGCAAATCTTTCCTGCACTATAACATTTCGATATTTTTCACCAAACACCTTTCCCGCATCATCTCCCACATGCGGAATCAGATAAATCTCATATTTCTCGTCCTTGCTAAGTTCTTCAATCAACAGGTTCATATACTTATCATAATCGGTCTTTAACTGAAACTTTGTTTCCGTTTTTTCAATTTTATCCTTAATTAATAAACTGGAAGCATTGATTCCGATTTTAATCTTGCCATTATCCTGCTTCTCGCTAACATTATAAGGAAGTAAGAATGCAAGATCTGTTGTTACTTCTACCTCCTTATCAGAAAAGGAAGCTATATAATCAGCTGACTCCTGATCTCTTGAAATAACCTTGTACGCAGCTTCAATAACTTTCTTTGCATACTTCTTATTCTCTTCATCCTGAAATGGCCCATACGTTTGTGGGCCTAACACTAACGGAATCTGTAGCTTTTCAACCAATTCTTTGATTTTTGTATATAACATAAATCTTTCCTTGCCATATATATCCGCAAAGCTATCTCCCTGTGTCAGATCCACAACAAAATCACAGCGTTTAATTCCCTGTAGCATCTTTTGATTACGTGATGCATACTTAATAACCGATGTCCATTTATGAATATATCCAATAGCTACCCATTCCACATTCTGTGGTTCAATCTCTAACTCTTCGCACATTCTCTGTACTTTTTCCGTTTTATTTGAACTTTCAAAAATAATATATTTTGCATGTATACCATTTCTATCACATGCACTCTGTAGCGCTTTAATCACGGAATATGTTAGTGCAACGCATCCCAGATTCACGTTATCTGTAATTGCACCCATCAAACCAATTACCATGTCTTTTTTCATTTCTTTAATCCCTTATTCTTAAGCATATTTAATACTCTACTTTTTACATCTGCAAAGGAGTTACTTTTACATGTAGCGAAAAAGAATACTAAATTATACACAATTACTACGACTACAATCTTAATGATCAATCCTATCATTCCATCAACCGGAATCTGATTTATCAAAAATGAACAAACTGTTGCATTGCCTGCCATAAGTACGAAATACAAAGCATACTTTACAAAATAGCCAATCGGGCTTTTTTGAAACACCCTCTTAAATATCAATAATGGATCAATAATCTCAAATGTCAACATTCTTGATATAACCGATGCAATAAGAATACCAGCCAACTGAAATTTCATTCCTAATACAATGTTCAATACAATATTTAAAATGGTACATGCCAATGGAACAAATTTTCCATAAACAAATAATCCTGCTGTTGTTCTATATGCATAACAAGGATAATGCATATTAGAAACATAATAGTAAATACATGCTGCCCAAACAGCAGCCTCTGCAATACCATTCTCCGCCCCAAAGGCAATCTTAACAACAGGAGTTAAGAATAGTCCCAAGCCTACGGTTGTAAATCCATAAAACCATGCATTAATATAATAAATATCATTAAATACAACTAACTTCTTTTCTTTCGTAGCCTCTGCGTTCAAATTACCAATACTGGCAATAAGGGACTCCATTACCTGATTACCAACTGTTTTAAACACATTGATAATCATTTTATAATTACCATACAAACCTACCGTAAGGACATTTACTAATATGGATATAAATATGGAATCTGTGCTTTCCAGCATGATTGTTCCAATTTTATATACCACTAATGCTTTTACATTTGAAAAGATTCCCTTTGCTTCATTCTTATCAAGTGGTTTCACATCTTTATCCTTAAGATATGGATACATCTTTTTTGCCTGATATGTAACAAACACATTGTTTAAGAATGTACAAATAATCATGATAACAAGATATGGAATGATTGATCTTGTTACAAGTAAAAATATAGTCTGAGCTACAACACGGATAGCATGAAACACTTCTCTATATATTCCAACAAGGTAACTCTTTTGATCTGCTACAATCAAAGATCTGTTGTAAATAAAGAAATATGAAATTACCGTATTCGCTAAAAAGAGCAAATATAAAACAACCATATTCTCTTTTACATACGATACTTCGCCCACAATAAGGTCTAAGAAAGGAATAACACATACTCCCGCAATCGCAATAACAACACCTATAACTCTATAAGAGGTCGCATATAACTTCATTAACGACTTAATCTTTTCCGTATCCTTTTCTGCTAATGGTTTATACAGACTGAAAATCATAGCATTGCCTATACCAAGTTCCGTAAATGACAGCACTGTCAGTATTTCAGTAAACAAACTGTTAACACCAAGATACTCTGCTCCAAGTATTCTTACAAAGATAATTCTTCCAACAAAATCCAATAAATTCTTAACAACCTGTAATGTAACTGTTGCTGTCGCATTTTTTACAACATTTTCACTACGCGAATTTGCCATTGCCTTTCTATCCTCACTCATTCTATTATAAATATTTTAGTTTTCCATTACTTCTCCACTCACTAACTTTTGCTTGCAAATCCTATTGTACGCAAAAGTCAATGCCAACATCATATAGAAAAACTTCAAATCCTCAAATGCACTACACGAAAATTGTGTAACAAAGTACATCAATGTTGCCACTAACACTACATAATTAAACGTAACTTTTTTATCTTTGAAAATTCGTTTCTCTATTTTATGCCCTTTTATCATATGAACAATCGAACCAACTTGAAATACAATGTATCCAAACAATCCCACAAAGCCAACGTGATAGAGCATATATAACCACATTACTTCAATAGACTCTTTTATATATGAAAAAGAAACAACATAAATAAATGGAATCGAATATCCTGTTCCAAAAACAAGATATCCTTGTGTTTTTTCCCATACCCATGCCCATAATGCAAATCTATGTCCTACGCCGTAACTCATTTCGCTTGATTCTGCTGTATCTGTTCCTGAAAATGCATCATAGGTGGAGCTAAACATTTCTTTAAATATATATGTTATTTTTTCAAGCATATCTGGATTGATTATAACTAAAGCAATTCCACCGCAAATGCATATTAACAGTATTCTTCTTATTACTTTCCATTTATTTCTAGGTGTTAATACAATAAAAATCAAAACCTGTGTTATAACCAGTTCCATCCAGATTGCTCTTGACAATGTCAAAAATGTATCCACAAAAATAATAAAATAGCATAGTTGATACCATTTACGCTCTTTTCCCGTTGCGTAAATCAGCACATATGCCGCAATACACAACACCAAACATAAAAGCATACCATTATTAATCGAAACATCTAATGCACCTCTGTTACGTGCAAGTCCAAATCTTAACTCATTTGCAAATTCATATACTACTTGTGTACCTGTTAATTTATCAAAGATATTAAAATGAACTAAAGTCTCTATTATTCCGAACACACCATAGATAGCAAATGCTTTTACAATGAATCGCAACATCGCCATAAATCTATCCATATCCGTAATCCCTTGCAGGATTATATAAAATGGTGCAACCAGCTTTACAATTGATATCACAGTATCCACTAAACTTCGATCAGAAAAATGAATCAAATATTCAAAAATAAATATTAACATATAAACAACACAAAATTTAGGAATATTAAGAGCTATCCTCTTTGTATACAAAAGCTGCCCTATCAAGCAAGTCATAAGTACCAGATTAGCCATTGCAGGAATACCAAAAAATCTTCCTCGTGTTGGAATCAATACATAAAATAACAATAGCTCGCAAAATAGTACACTTATCTTTTGTTTTATTGCAAAATTTCCGATTTTTATAGAAATATCCACAATCAGCCTCCGAAATTACTATCAAATAATGCTTTAGTACTCAATTTCCTTCAAGTATCTACTCAACGCATCCTGCCATGTTGGTAACAATTCAAATCCCTGTTCTGTCAGCTTACTCTTATCCAATCTACTATTAAATGGTCTTGTTGCCTTAGAAACACCATATTCTTCTGTGCTTACCGGAATAACCTTTGTTGAATAACCAGCCTGTCTGAATATCTCACAAGCAAAATCATACCATGAAATATATCCACCTTCATTTGTTGCATGATAATAACCATATTTTTCGGTTTCTACCATATCAACAAGCAATCTTGCCAAGTCAAGAGTATAGGTAGGTGTTCCGATCTGATCATTTACTACAGTAAGGGTATCATGTGTCTTACCAACCTTAAGCATAGTCTTGATAAAGTTATTACCATTCACACCAAATACCCATGCTATACGAACAATAAAATATTTCTCAAGAATAGTACTTACTGCCAATTCTCCATCTAGTTTTGTCTGTCCATAAACACATAATGGCTTATAATCTTTGCAATCCGGTTTCCATGGTTCTACTCCCTGACCATCAAATACATAATCAGTACTGATATATACCATCTTACAATCAAGTTCCTTACATACCTCAGCAATGTGTTTTGTACCACCTACGTTAATTGCTTTCACCTTTTCTATCTTGTCATCATCTTCTGCCATATCCACTGCAGTCCATGCAGCACAGTGTACCACTACATCCGGTTTTACTTCTAATAAAACACTTCTGACTGCGGCTGCATCTGTTATATCAAGCTGTACATAAGGCATCTTTGTAACTGCCGTTCCATCGTCAACTCCACTATACTTCTCTGCTATGTCAGAACCAACTCCTTCATAGCCTCTCCTTGCTAATTCATTCATTACATCATGGCCTAACTGTCCTGCAACGCCAGTAACAAATACTTTCATAATAACCTCCAAAAAACTTTCAATTACCTTTAAAAGCTAAATGTATCCTTTAATCCCATCCATTTCTGATCTTTATCAGATAGATTTAAAGGTGTTCCATCTTTTAATGTATAACCTTCTGCTGATGCACTACCGCAATACTCTCCTACAAGCTCTGGCCATTCAATTCCTATTTCAGGATCATTCCAGGCTAATCCGCCTTCGTCTCCCGGGTGATAAAAATCTGTTACTTTATAACAGAACTCTGCTGTATCACTAAGCACTAAAAAGCCATGTGCAAAACCTTCGGAAATATAAAACTGTTTCTTATTTTCTTCGGTAAGCTCTACGCCAAACCATTTTCCATAAGTTTCACTATTTGAACGCAAATCTACTGCAACATCAAATACTGCTCCTTTAATTACACGAACTAATTTTCCCTGAGGAAATTCTTTCTGGAAATGAAGTCCTCTCAGAACTCCTTTTGTTGACATACTTTGATTGTCTTGAACAAATTCCATATTCAATCCTAACTCCTGCATGTCTTTCTGATTATATGTTTCCATAAAATAGCCTCTATCATCTCCATGTACAGTAGGCTCAATAATATATAATCCTTCAATTGGCGCTTTTGTCAGCTTTATCTGTCCCATGATATCTCCTATCTATCATTAACGATTCTCTAATCTTTTTTCATACATATTCTTGTAATAATTCTGGTATTCTCCACTAATGATAGTTTCCCACCATTCCTTATTGTCCAAATACCACTGAATAGTCTTCTTAATGCCTTCCTGGAAAGTTGTTTCCGGTAACCAGCCTAATTCATTATGAATCTTAGTTGGATCAATCGCATAACGCATGTCATGTCCTTTTCTATCAGCAACATATGTAATTAAGCTTTCCGGCTTATCTAATTCTTTACAGATAATTTTTACAATATCAATGTTCTTCATTTCATTGTGTCCACCAACATTGTATACTTCACCAACTTTGCCCTTATGGATAATCAAATCAATAGCCTTACAGTGATCTTCTACATATAACCAGTCACGAACATTCAATCCTTCTCCATATACCGGTAACGGCTTATCATTCAATGCATTTGCAATCATTAATGGAATCAGCTTCTCTGGGAAGTGATATGGTCCATAGTTATTAGAACAACGACTGATTGTTACAGGTAAGCCATAAGTTCTATGATATGCTAAAACAAGCAAATCTGCTGCTGCCTTAGAGCTGCTGTATGGACTACTTGTATGAATCGGAGTTTCCTCTGTAAAGAATAAATCAGGTCTGTCTAATGGTAAATCGCCATAAACTTCATCTGTTGAAACCTGATGATATCTTGTAATACCATACTTTCTACATGCATCCATAAGTACTGCAGTTCCCTTAATATTAGTATCAAGGAACACTTCCGGGTTCTCAATAGAACGGTCTACATGTGATTCAGCTGCAAAGTTAACAACGATATCCGGATGTTCTTCTTCAAATAATTTATAAACAGCTTCTCTGTCAGTAATGCTTTCCTTTACAAAACGGAAATTCTCGTTTCCCATAACTGGCTCTAATGTAGATAAATTTCCGGCATATGTTAAACAGTCTAAACAAACGATTCTATAATCAGGATATTTATTTAACATATGAAATACAAAGTTACTTCCAATAAATCCGGCTCCTCCGGTTACAATAATTGTCATTTTCATTTCCTCCTCATTGTGAAATACACTTCTTATCGTGTAATGTATTTCCCTTCCAAAACTTTAGATAAATATTCACCATACTGATTCTTCTTCAGCGGTTCTAAATCCTCAAGCAGCTGTTCCTTATTAATCCAGCCATTCAAATATGCAATTTCCTCAAGACATGCAATTTTTCTATGCTGATGTGTTTCAACCGTCTTCACAAAATTAGTAGCTTCTACTAAGCTCTCATGTGTTCCTGTATCAAGCCATGTATAACCCTGTCCAAGAACTTCTACATTCAACATCTGCTTTTCTAAATAGATTTTATTCAAATCCGTAATTTCGAGTTCGCCTCTTGCTGATGGCTTCAAATTCTTTGCATACTCTACAACCTTGTTATCATAAAAATACAAGCCTGTTACACAATAATTAGACTTTGGATTCTGAGGTTTTTCTTCAATCGATACTGCTCTTCCTTCTTCATCAAATTCTACAATACCAAATCTCTCTGGATCATTAACATAGTAACCAAATACAGTTGCGCCTTTTCCCGTTTCTGCATTTTCAACAGCTTTTTTCAAGCGTTCATTCAATCCATGTCCTGCAAAAATATTATCACCCAATACCATTGCAACAGTATCATCACCGATAAAATCTGCACCAATTGTAAATGCCTGCGCAAGACCATCCGGACTTGGCTGTACCTTATAAGACAAAGTAATTCCAAACTGTTTTCCATCCTTCAGCAATTCCTGAAATCTTGGAGTATCTTGTGGTGTTGATATAATAAGAATATCTTTAATACCAGCATTCATTAATACTGACAAAGGATAATATATCATCGGTTTATCATAGATTGGTAATAACTGCTTTGATGTTACCATTGTAAGTGGATATAATCTTGTTCCGGAACCACCTGCTAAAACTATACCTTTCATCGTTTCTTCCTCTCACTCTTTTATATGTAAAATTCTTTTATTTCGCTTCTCGTTCTGCCATTGTCGCCTGAATTTTTGCTTTCTTTTCCTTTGCAGTAACTTTGACCGGCTCATTTTCATACAACTGAATTGTCTTATCAACTATTTCATCCCAATTATATTTCTTAGTAATGAAATCGCGGGATTCTTTTTTCAACATATGTACAATTCTCTCATCTTCAAGAAGATTCTTTAGCTCCTTCTTAAGGCTCTCTACACTACCCTTTTCAAAGGTTACACCCTTATCTTCTACAACAGAAGCATTTTCTACAATATCACTTACTACGCAGCAGTTTCCGTAACTCATAGCTTCCAGTAAGGAAATTGGCATACCCTCTACATCACTCGGAAGTACATAGAGATATGCATTACTAAATAACTCCTGCAATGCTTCTCCCTGCTGGAAGCCAAGGAACATGATTCTATCATCATCCTCTGCCATCTTTACAACCTGCTCTACATACTCATCTGAATGAGAAGTTCCACCAACGATACAAAGCTTCTTGGCAGTCTCAATATCCTTGAATGCTTCGATTAAGTAATGAAGTCCCTTTTCTGGTACGATTCTTGCAAGGAAGAGAATATAACTCTTTCTCTCAAGACCATATCTTTCCAAGATAAGCTTCGCTTCCTTGATTTCCTGTGGATCAACACCGTTCGGAACAAGAGTCGCATTTCTTCCATACATGTCTTTGAAATACTTACGATTTCCTTCTGATAATACAATTAATTCATCCGCATATTTTGCAGCCATCTTCTCACCAAACTGAAGATACTTGGAAGCGAATCCTCCCCACTTAGCTCTCTGGCTATCAAGACCATGAATTGTTGCTACTGTATGGATACCAAATAACTTCGGAAGCCAAATCATTGCGCAGGAACCAGACGCATGAAAATGAATCACATCATATTTCTGGAATAAGGCATGAATCGTTGCAAGTACAGAATATACAAAGGCATTCAAACTCTTCTTCTCAAAAGTCGGTGTTGTAATAATATGAATCCCCTTATATAACTTAACCTCTTTTAAATCATTTTCCTTATCACCGGATACATGATGCCCCTTACGATTATAAGCATATACCTCATGTCCCTTAGCTACCATTCTCTCTGCTAACTGTTCTACAACAATCTCAACACCACCCTCTCTTGATGGTATTCTCTTATGTCCAATCATTGCAATCTTCATAAAGCATTCTCCCTCATTCTCTTTATTTCTCTTTACAACCCATATTTCTACTACGCTAAATCACCTAACGACGTCCCCTGAAATATCCTATTGTAACTCCTGCAGCCATTAATACTACAGCACCCAATAAAATAATTTTCAATACACTTGAGCTTGTTCCTTCTACCTGCTCAACCACAGCATCGTTCGTGGTCCCGGACACATCATTTGTTACATTTACTTTATACTCTCCGCAATCTAGCGTACACACATTTCCTTTTGCATCTGTGTACTGATAAGTAATCTGTAAGCTCTGAATACCACTTTCTGTAAAGCTTACATAATAGTCTTCTGCAATTGTTTTGCCTGCTCCGATGCTGGATAACAGAATCTCCTTATTCTCATCCTGAACATTTCCTGCCACAAGTAACTTGGCATCAGAAATCGTTGTTGTTCCGGCATTCTTGCAACGAACGCTTACCAATGTATTAACTCCCACTTTAGCATTCTCTGCTACAACCGTTGACTCTACAAGAAGATTTCCCGCCACCTGAGTCGGAATATTAATAGTCACATTATTACTCAGTGCAACCGAACCGGATACATAATTGAAATAGCACTTCATCTGTGCCGCATCTGCATTATATTGCTTATTCACCACTGCATCCACAACGGCATCAACTGTCTGACCAGCCGGAATCGTACCAATATAAATCTGGTTGTCATCTCCATAAACCGGAGCCAATGCACCATTAGCAGCCTCAAAGGATACTACTGCATTATGTGCATCCGAAACATCACTATTATTCTTCACTTTCAGTTTCAACGTAATCTGTTCACCCGGATTCAAGCTTCCTTCTGTCACTTCATAAGTTTCAATATCAATCACTGCGGAATCTGCGCTAGCAAGCTCTGCCGCATTAGAAATCACATTTGGCAAAAGCAAGCTGCAAATCATACAAACACCAAGACATATATTTTTTACTTTATTCTTCATATTCTTCATCCATCCTTCTATAGAAAATGTCTTCTTCTCCTATGCTCTCTTTTTCTTATTCTTTATTGCACTCTTTGCATTCTCTACATAACGTTCTTTCTTGAAATAATCATAATCCTTACGATATCTCTTATATTCACCCATTTCCGTTTTATTCACAATTACACCAATCAGATTTGCCTCTTCTTGAGTTAGAGTATTTACCGCTATTGCCAGTCCCTTCTTGGATGTTTCTCCGGAAGCAACTACAAGAATACACGCATCAGACTTAACTGCTACCACATTCGCATCCATCGCTGTATTCATAGCCGGCATATCGTAAATCACATAATCAAATCTTTCCGCAAGTTCCTTCTTCACATCATCCATCTTATTAGAACAGAGCAATCTAACCGGATTATTAATCAAGTCCCCACAAGGAATATACGAAAGCATATCCGTTGTCGTTTCATAAATCACTTCATTGATAGTTGCCTGCTCATTTAGATAATTAGAAAGTCCAAGAGTTGTTTCCTCATTCAATCTCTTAAACATATTCTTCTTACGCATATCGCCATCAACCAATACTGTCTTCCATCCGGAAGAAGCAAGTGCCGCCGCCAGATTAATTGCAACTGTTGTTGCTCCATCTCCCGGTTCACAGCCACAGATTGTAAAAGTCTTATATCCTTTTTTCTCTCTTAGAATATGTATGTTCATAACCGTCTGGTCAAAAGCATCATTCAACTTATAGTCACGATTTCTATAGATATCAAGCTTCATTTTCCTATTCCTCCTTATTCCTTAGTCATCGGAATTACACCAATGATTGGAAGTTGTTCTCCCATTGTACACTCTCTGATTGTCCTTGTCTTAGAATCAAAGATTTCTCCAAAAACTATAATTGCAGCTGCGAATACTCCACCAAACAAAAATGCAATAATTCTAATCTTCCACTGATTCTGAGTTGCATCAAATGCAACACTATAAGCATATGGTTTATCTAACAAACGAACAATATCCGTACCTAAAATATTTTCCATTTCCATTACAAACGCTTCTGCAACTGCCTGAGACATTTCCATCGCTTCTACCGGATTATTTGACTGACATTTAATTGTCAAAATTGTAGAATCCGCATTCAGTGCTGTTGTCGTGGTAGCACTCTCTTTTCCTGTCGACACCGTTGTCACCTTCTTAATATCCTCACCAGTAACATTTGCAGATCCCATCAACAATGCAGCACGTTCACACACCTTCATGGAAGTTGCGATATCAGCATAATCATTCATCGCACTGACGCCAACCTGTGTATAGCTATAGGATTCTGCCGACATACCGTATACACTGGAGGTTGCCTCATAGATATCATCCTGTTTCTCCAATGTCAGCGCAAGGCCAGCAAGGCCGAATAACACAGCCATAGCAGCCACGAACCACCATTTCTTCAACAATGCCCTAAAGCATCTTCCTACATCAATTTCCATTTCATTCTCGTACTTCATTTCCTTCTTACCTTTCTTTGCTCTTATTTGTTCTATATGTTATAATTAACTAAGCAATTCAGTTAATTTGATAGAGGTGTTAAATAATGAAACTTAAGAATATAAAAATCAAAAAATCCACTATTTTCCTTATTATTCTGGGACTGATTCTCTTCTATATTATAAGTGGGTTCTATAATCCACTGACCGTTACCGAATATACCTATACAAGTTCTAAGATTCCTAACAGTTTTGACGGCTATCGCATCGTTCAGATTTCTGACTTCCATTGTAAAGACTTTGGCTATCAGGAAGAGGATCTAATCGAAGCGATTCGTGATTGTAATCCTGATCTTATTGTTTTTACAGGTGATTCCATTGACGATGAGCACCCAATAGATAATTATGCTTATCTATTAGAAGGCATCTATGGCATTGCGCCTATCTACTATATTAATGGTAACCATGAATACGATGCTGCTGCTCCATTTGATGAAATGTTTGCTTTACACCAGAAATACGAAGTTATTGATTTGAATGACAAATCCACAATCATTAATCATGGTGACGGTACCATACTCCTTAGCGGTCTTGATTTCCGCAAAACAATGATGAATCTTCGAAATGACATCAATTATGCTAACACTTCCTATTTTAATATCCTGCTCTATCACGGAACAGATAAGTTCGACGGTATCGCTCCTTATAATTATGATTTGGTTCTATCCGGTCATACCCATGGTGGAATCGTATGCCTTCCTTTTATAGGTGGTATTATCAGCAACGAGAAGGAACTTTTCCCTAAGTACGACAGCGGTATCTTTACCGTTGACCATTCTACCATGATTTCCAGTAGTGGTTTAGGTGATGCCTCTGTACCAAGATTTCATAATCCCAGAGAAGTCGTATGCATCACGCTGCATTCCTTTGTGCCAAGGTCCCATTCCTAAGATGGGACTTTTTATTTTATTAAAAAAACCATTTCACCTATGGAACTGCTCTATCTCTGCAATTCGAACTGATGAAATGGCTGCCGACTTCTAATTTATATAATTCCCCTTAGTCTGTCATGTCCTTTACATATTATCTTCTCTTGTGTCTCTAAATTATAATGTAGAATCCAACGACTCTACCGCTGTAATAAATGCCCCTTTTTACATTTACTACACTTAGCTATCACCCTTAAAAATTCATCAAAACTCTCAATATACTCTCTCTTGGTCGAAATGGAATACGTTTTCCCAACCTTGCTAAGTATAACATTCTACCTGCATATATGTAAACTGTAATTTATTCCAAAAAGTGGTTCTTGATTCATAAAATCTTTATAAAATATGTCTTGTTGACAATTTCTCCCAATAGTACTATATTCCTTTTTGTACAATATTTTTATCGCGCACATATTACGCACAAATGATTATGCATTTTGTTTGCATTTCAAGAAACGTATTGCTTTTTTGGTAAAAATTGTATATAACATAATAGTATGTATTAAAACTAGTTATGTTAAGACTTATTGAGAGTAATTTAATTAATGAAGGAGTAATCAAAATGAAGAAAAATTTAGGTAACGGAATTGTTAAGAAATCCATTATCGTAGCAATGTCATTCATGTTAATCACTACTTCCCCAGTAGTGAACGTTGTAGCTGCTGAGGATACTCAGACAACTCAAGAAGTTGCTGAGGACGTACAGACAACTCAGGAATCTACCGACAGCCTCGACTTTGGCGAAGCAGCAGATTATTTAACTGATGATGAAAAAGCTTTAGCTACTGATCTTGCTGACAACTTAAAAGAAATCGGTAATAAGTATAATGATTCCGAGTACACTGAGAAAGAAGTTATCGATGAAGCTGCTGACGTTGTTGAAGAAAAGGTAACAGAAGCTCTTGATTCCCAGGTAGAAGAAGCAACTAAAGTTGCTGATGAAGCTGAAGCTACTGCAAAAGAAGTAACAGAGAAAGCTGAAGAAGTATCTTCTGCTATCGATAATTATAAAGAAGCAACTGACGAGCTTTTGAATACAGATCAGGAAATCGTTGCATCTGTAGAAGGTAATACTGATAATATCGTTGAAACAATTACTAAGGAAGGCGATGTTCTTCTTAATGTAACAGATGAAAATGGTGAGAAGGTTAAAGTTCAGGATTATACAGAAGAAAAAGCTACTGTAGCAAAGGACGCTGTTGACGAAGCTCAGGAAATCCTTGACAATATTACTACTTCCAGCAATGTTGCCGAAGAACGTGCAAAGATTGACGAAGCTGTAGCTAAGGCTGAAACTGCAAAGGAAGAAGCTGAGACTGCTTACAATGCTGCCAAGTCTGTTTTAGTAGATGAAATCAAGAGATACAATGCTTATGCTACCAAGTATGGTTATGATCTTTATGTATACGAAGGCGAAACACTTACTTATACAGAAGAAGAGTTAGCTAATTTATCAGACCTTTCCATGACTCAGACTGATATCGAGAATGGTTTAGCTGAAATAGACAATGCTGCATGGGAAGATCAGACAGCGAAGCTTGAAAATGCTGCACACATGGTAGAAACCTGTAGCCAGGCTGTTGACATGGCTGATGAAGTTATCAAGAAATTCGAAGATGCAGAAGACAGACTTCTTGCTAACTTAGAGCATATGATGACTCAGTCTCAGAACGCTATGAACGCTGCTACTTCCAACGACAAGAAAGATCTCTATAAGGGTATGTACGAAAGCGTAAAGGCTCTTTATGATGTATATACAATGGGCGATGAAACTACTCAGGAAAGCTATCAGGCTATCTTCAACTATGCTGATGAGAAAGCTAATACCTTAGCTGACACAGTAGATCAGGCTGTTGAAACTGCTAAGAATGATCTTGAACAAGAGGTTGCTCGCTATAATACAGCTTATGCTGAATACCAGAAGATTAAAGCAGAGTATGACAACTATGTTGCTGGTAAGAATGCGGTAGATACTAACTTTGAAGATCTTAAGAATAAGTTAGCAAATGCAGAAGCTGCTGTTCTTGCTGCTCAGAACGATGTACAGATTGCTATTGATGCTGTAAACGATGCAAATGACATCAAAAAGTCATTTGAAGACGCTGTTGCTACCCCAGAAGAAGAGAAGCCAGAAAACAATGACTCTGAAAACAATAACTCTGGTTCTGATTCTAACACAACCAATAACGGTTCTTCTGCAACAGTAAGTGGAAATACATCAAACGGAACTACAAGTAATACAAGTTCTTCCGATGTTTTAACTTTAGAGGATGTTATCACTCCTTTAACTGCAGCTGTTACTGATGAAACTGCTACTATCGCAGATGAGGCTACTCCATTAACTGCTACTATCGTTGATGAAGTTACTCCTTTAGCTGATGCAGTTCCTAAGACAGGTGATGCTTCTGCTGCAGCTGGTGCTGTTGGTGCATCCGGTCTTGCTGCTATGGTAGGCGCACTCTTCTTAAATCTTAAGAAAAGAACTTTAAGATAATTTCATATTATGATATAATAAAAAGAACCCGAAGTATATCGGGTTCTTTTCGTTATGTTTGAAGGAGGTTATCATATATGCCAACTCTTTTATTAATAGATGATGATGAGGAAGTTCTTACAATTAATGCTAAATATTTTAAGCAACTTAATTATGAAGTCAAGGCAGTTACCAATGCCCAAAGTGCACTGACACTCCTGAAAAACATTTCGCCTGACTGCATCATTATGGATGTTATGATGCCTGGGATGGACGGTTTTAAGGCATGTACTAAGATAAAGGATATCTGTCCGGCACCAATTATCTTTCTCACTGGTAAAGATACGGAAGACGATAAGATACACGGACTTCTACTCGGTGCTGATGACTATATGGTCAAGCCTTACAGCTTACGAGAGCTTGAAGTACGTATTCAGGTACTGCTCAGACGTTATCAGAATACACCTGCATCCAAGCCCAATATCCTTGAATACCCTCCTCTACGCCTTGATTTAAGCAAACACAAAGCCTATTATCAGGAGGATGAGATTTCTTTAAGCAATAAAGAATATGATTTACTATATCTGTTAGCAGCATCTCCTAATCGTGTTTTTACGTTTGAAGAGATTGGTAATGCGATTTGGAATACTTATCTGGAATCTGATCGCAAGACCATCATGGTTACCGCTAGCCGCCTACGCAAGAAATTAGATACCTACCCTGGCTTGTCTCATTTTATTGAGACCGTCTGGTCGCAAGGTTATCAATTTGTTACAAAATAAGGAGTTACACTCTATGTCAAAAGTAAAAAACCGCTTTGAGAAGCCTGAATTGTCTGTTGAAGAGTTGTCTCATGCACTTTATGAGGTCAATCTAAAGCTACAGGAAGCTAATAAGAAATTGAAAGAACAGGAACAGAAACGCCTGGAATTCTATGCAAACATTTCCCATGATTTACGCGCTCCTGTCACTGCTCTTTCCAACTCTGTTGAATATATGCTTGCCAATCAACAGCTTTCTCATGATGAAATAACAGAGACACTTTCCATCATGCAGAAACGTACGAAATATATGGAGCATCTAATCAATGATATTTTCCTGCTTTCTTCTCTTGATTCTTCTGATAGCAGAGTTCATAAGGAAGCTGTTGACATGTGTTTTCTTCTGGAAGATTATTTTTATATGTGCGAAGCAGATTCCCGATATGAACACGCTGAACTCATGTTAGATATCCCAGATGACCTACAGGTTACTTTATTCGTTGATCCGGCATTAATGCAGCGTGTACTGGATAATCTCTTTACCAATGCCCTAAAGTACGCTAGAGACACACCACATATCACGCTTGGTGCCTATATAGAGAATCAGGAATTCGTTGTCTATGTGGAAGATCAAGGAGTAGGTATTGCTAAGAAACATTTATCTAAAATATTTGACCGTTCCTATATGGTCGAGAAGTCAAGGACACCAAATGCTGAAGCAAGCAGTGGTTTTGGCTTATCCATTGTCAGGTCTATTATAGACCATCACAATGGCTCCATCTCCTGCGAAAGTGAATTAGGAAAGGGAAGCCGTTTTATCATACGACTCCCCTTGTAAAATTATATGTTATTCTGTTTATCAAAGCCTTCTACAATTTTGAAGGCTTTTTCTATTACCTCTTTTGCAGTGTCCTTCCCATCCGGTCTTCCAATAAAATATACCGGAATTCCTGATGCCATCTTCAAACATTTATGGCTAATCTGTGGATCATACTTCGCAGCCCCAAGCAAATGACGTAAGAACAGGTTATTGACACATACATGAAACTTCTGTACTCCTGTTACTTCCTGACATACTACCTCATCTTCTTTCCCAATACCAAGCATTATAAATCCTTTAACCGGTACAGACTCTGTCTTAAATTCACCTCGATACGGAGCTAAGAACTTGTCCTTCTCTTCATTGATGTAGAGCAATTCATCCAGATTATAGCCCTTGGCAATCGCCGCATCTCTGCAAAGCTTCTGATATGGAAAGGCAGGACTTGCCAACACTTTCTGCCCATCTGTTACCTCTACCCAAGCCATGTCATCTGCCATCAATCGGTATCCTTGATCTAGAAAAGCAGCAGTAAGCGTAGATTTACCGGCACCGCTCTCACCAGCAATCAGTAACGCTCCCTTATCATTTGCCAGAGCACTGCAATGAATGGATATCAATCCTCTCTGCATAGCAAGCATTGACATTCCAAACCCAAGAATATAGCTTTGCAGATACATGACATTTCCATCCGGTTTCAGCTCATAAGTCAACTTCCTGCCATTTTCTATAAATAAATAACATGTTAAATTCGCAAGCCAGCTTCTTTCATTTCCAAAACTATACTTGCGTAGTTCTTCCTGCGCTTTAATATCTTCCGGTATTACTCCCGCACATATCTCAATATCTGCTTCCTGCTCATCCTCGCAGACCACCAACTGCCCAAACTGCAAATCAGAAGCAACTTTCATGCCATAAAGTTTATAAAAATACATACATTTCCTCTCTCTTACTCTTCTATTGTCCTCTTATTCTCAATCGTAATCTCTCTGTCACAGTATTTCAAGATACTCTTCCTATGCGTAATAATCAAACAGGTTGGTTTTGGACTTAATTGTTGAAGTCCTTTGATTACTCCCTGTTCCGTCACTTCATCCAAAGCAGATGTTGCTTCATCCAGAATCAGGAATGGTGCTTTTCTTACAAAAGCTCTTGCAATCGCAATTCGTTGCGCCTGCCCCTCAGATAAACCATGTCCACGCTCTCCAATTACAGTATCAAGACCATTGGGTAACCCCATAACAAAATCATAGCCCGCTGCAAGCTTCAATGCATCCAACATTTCTTCTTCTGTCGCATTTAAATTACCCATACGGATATTTTCACGTACAGTTCCACTGAATAAAGTATTTCCCTGTGGAACATACGCGATAAAGTTTCTTGTTGCTGCATTCGCCTTTTCTGTTTCTCCCTTTTCATTGAAAAAGGTAACATTTCCTTCTATCTTACTCATAAAAGACATAATAATACGAATCAATGTTGTCTTACCAATTCCGGAAGCTCCTATAATTGCAACAAACTCACCCGGATTAATGTGTAACGATACATCATCCAATACCGTTTCATCGGTATATCCAAAAGTAAGATTCTGTACATCAACCCCGACACTCTCTGCCGTAATCTGCTCTTCTTTCTTTTCCTCCAAAGGAATATTCTGAAGCTCCATAACTCGTCCGGCAGATGCTAATATCGAAACAACCTTCGGTATCTGCTGTGCAAGACTTAACACAGGTGCCTGTACTCTATTAACCAATGTAAGAAATACCGACATCGTACCATAAGTAATTGCTTTTCTAGATATCTGCAACGCACCATAAGCAAATGCTGCTATGTAACCAACCTGAAATGACATAGACATTGCTGTCTGACTTACCATTCCCATCTTAGTTCTCTTGAATACCCAATGGAATCTTTCTTCCCTCAATTGCGTTAAACGCTCGGTAGAGTAATCCTCATTGGCAAATGCCTTTACAATCAGAAGATTTGCCAGACTTTCCTGCAGGAAGGAACGATAAGACGCCTCCGACTCCTGCACTTTAACCTGAAGCTTCTTCAGCTTTCTTCCAAACCACCACGAAGTAATAGCTGCTACCGGTGCTACCATAAGGGCAAATACTGCTAATATCGGCGAATAACTAAATAAAGTAAAAAATACCAATATCAATTCAATAACCAACTGAATAATACTTGGTATCGTACTGATAATTCCATCTGCAATATTTCCTGCATCACTGGTCAATCTCGTCATCAAATCACCAGTATGATATCGTTTTACATCCATCCAGTGGGAATTAATAATCTTCTCATAGACCTGCTTACGAATACCGAAAGAAAAACGCTCCACAAGCATCGTATTTAGAAGGCCGGCTATTACCGTCACTATCTGAAGTCCAATTACCAATACCAGATATCCAACGATTAATGTCACAAAAGAGCTTCCTTCTGTAGCCTGATCAATAATCTTCTTCGACAACGTAACCATATATAATGAAACAAGTGTGCTTAACAGATTGAATCCCATCATCATCGTGATTCTTCCGGCGTAAGGCTTTGCATACTGAACAAGCCACCTCGCATATTGATATTGATTGTCTCTGTCATTCCATAATTTTCTCAGTCTATTCATCCTCATTATCCTTATATTTATCTCATTAAAAGTGCCAGAATTTATTATAACATACAACATGGTATTTTCAATGTTTGGCACAAAATTGGAAATCGGGTAGGAGGTAGATAATTATTTTATCTACCGACCTCCCACACCACCGT
>CAYUKO010000001.1:0-73534 GCA_964445375.1 uncultured Roseburia sp. | reverse complement strand
CCATTCCCGGAGTGCCCTGGTATGGCTTGTTTTTGTGCGCATGTCAGTTTGGGGCGGCAGCATTCGTGGCATGGCGTATTACGGGGCTTGTAAGAAAAAGCCGGATGCAGTTTGTTGCCCTTATATTGGAAGCGATTTTATTCATAGGTTTCTTAATCAGACAGCTTGTTATGGTGCAATACAGTGTGACGAGTGGAATCTGTATGGCTGCTGCGATATTCCTGTTTATTACCGGAGAAGAAGCGGAGTCTCCAATAACGTATTTAAAACAGAATATCGCTCCGATTTTGTTAGTAATACTTTCCTTTCTGATACGAACAGAGCTTTGTATTATGCTCTTTCCGTTTTTATTGCTTGCCGGATTTGCAAAATGGATGGCGCAGGAAAAGATATTTACTGTGAACAATGTAAAACGCTATCTGTATGTAGTTGGCATAGCGTTACTTGGCATGGCAGCTATGTATGTTATAGACCAGTGTGCCTATGCGACAGCAGAAGATGCAGAGGATTGGAAGTCTTTCCAACGCTTTTTCGATGCAAGAACAGATATTTATGATTTCTATGGATTACCTTCCTATGAAGCCAATCACGAGTTTTATCAGGAAATTGGTTTAGCAAGGGAATCCTATACGCTATTAGAGAATTATAACTTTTCACTGGATGAATCGATAGATGAGCATTTGCTGGAAAAGCTTGTAGAATTTCATAAGCAGCATGCAGGAGAATCGAATGGACTTGCTAAAACAGCAGGCTTTCTCAGTAAGAATAGTTTGAAAGAAGCCATATGGCTTTATAAGGAACATCTGCTTGGATTAAAGAGCGGTGTCTATGCATATGTACTGATTGCTGCTTATGTATCTTATATTCTGCTTGCAGGCAGCAGGAAAAAGAGCGGCTGTTACTGGAAAGTTTCCCTGCTTCTGGTTATTCGAAGCATATTGTGGATATATTTATATATGGTAGACCGTTGTTTGGAGAGAATTACCATTCCACTGTTGCTTGCTGAGTTTCTTGTACTGCTTGGCTGGATTGTGGAGGAAACACGCAGGAAGCAGGAAGATACGAAGAATCCGATATTTACAAAGATTCAGCTAAGTGGTGTGTATGTGCTGATAGCTCTTTGCGGGCTTGTGGCACTTTTCGGTAATATACAGCGAACAAGAACGGAGTATGAGGACAGAGAACGCATCAATTCCCGTTGGGAGTCATTGATTGCTTATTGTAAAGAGCATGATGAGGCATATTATGTAGTAGATGTGTATTCTTCCACTTCTTATGAAGGAATCTCATATTCTGAGAAAATATATAAAAATGTGGATAACCGTTATCGGAATTTCGATATCTGTGGAGGATGGCTGGCAAAAAGCCCTCTCATGCAGGAAAAGCTTGCAAACAGTATGATAAATGATCTGGAAAGCGCATTGTATCCGGAACAGAAAGCGTATTTTATTGCTGCCTGTGATAAGGATTTAAGCTGGCTTGTTAATTATTATGCTTTTCAGGGATATGTGATACAGCCTGAAAGAATTGATACGATATATGATGGAGATACCGCGTGCTTTACGGTATACCAGTTACAATAGACTTACATTACATGAGGATGAGATGCAGAAAGGTGTAAAGGAATGGAACAGGTACAAAAGGATTTAAGAATCAAGGGAAGTCAGATTTATCTTCGCCCGATTACCATAGAGGATACGGATAACGTGGTTCGATGGAGAAATGACAGGAAGATTGTAGAGAATTTCATTTACCGTAAGAATATCAGTAAGGAAGAGCATATAAACTGGCTTCATAATAAAGTGGAGACAGGACAGGTGATTCAGTTTATCATCTGCGACTTACAATCTGATAAGCCGCTTGGTTCGATCTATTTGCAGAATTTTAATGAGACAAGCCGTCAGGCAGAAGAAGGCATCTTTTTAGGTGAGGACGAAGCTTATGGAAGAGGAATCGGAACAGAGGCAGCAAAGCTTGTTTTGGAGTATGCGTTTTCTACGTTAAAGCTTCATAAGCTTACGGCAAGGGTGTTAAGCTACAATCAGGGAAGTCGTAAGATGCATGAGAAGGCAGGCTATAAGCTGGAGTCTTATTTAAAGGATGAACTGTTTTTGGATGGAAAATATGAAGATTTGATTTTCTATGGCGCCATTAATCCGGCAGAACAAGAGAGTAAACAGGCAGATAAGAAAAAGGTTAGTTTTATTATTCCCTGCTATCGTAGCGAGAAGACATTAGAGGGCGTGATCAATGAGATTCGTGATACGATGCAGACACTGACTGCGTATCAATATGACATTTTTCTGATTAATGACTGCTCGCCGGATAATACCTTTGAGGTGATTAGAAAGCTCTGTAACCAGTATGACAATATTACAGGAATCAGTCTGGCGAAGAATTTCGGGCAGCATTCGGCATTGATGGCAGGACTTCGTAAGTCAGATGGAGATATCGTGGTATGTCTGGATGATGATGGTCAGACACCCGCCAATGAGGTTGGAAAGCTGCTTGCAGGAATCGAAGAGGGAAGCGATGTTGTATATGCGCAGTATGAGTCTAAAAAACACAGCGCATTCCGTAATTTTGGTACTTGGATGAATGATATCATGACAAGGGTAATGCTTGGGAAACCGAAGGATTTGCATCTGACAAGCTACTTTGCGGCAAAGCGTTTTGTGGTAGAGAGCATGCTGGCCTATGAGAAGAGTTATCCTTATATTATAGGTCTGGTGCTTCGTGCAACCAAGAACATTACCAATGTGCCTGTAAATCATAGAAGCCGTGAAATCGGTGCATCCGGATATACCATGAAGAAGCTGTTAGGATTATGGTTTAATGGATTTACCGCATTTTCCATTCTGCCGCTTCGTATTGCAACCGTAGCAGGAAGTATCTGCGCGGGCGTGGGATTCTTATATGGAATCTATACGATTATTAAGAGATTCGTGAATCCGAATGTACCAATGGGCTTTAGTGCCCTCATGTCAGCTTTGGTATTTTTTGGTGGAATGATTATGATTATGCTAGGTCTGGTAGGAGAGTATGTTGGAAGAATTTACATCAGTATTAATAACTCTCCACAGTATGTCATTCGCGAAGAAGTAGGACATAAGACAGAAAATACTTGAGTTGTATTCAACAAGTGATTGTGCTATACTACGATAAGCAAAAACAACGGAAGGAGAAGGTTATCGCATTGAATCCAAGGGAACTGATGGAACATGCTGCATATGATTCTGAGCATGTAAGAAGAAATACAATTATTCAAATCGTGATAGCCACGCTTGCTTTTATTCTGTTATGCCGTGTCTGGCCACTTGGTCTGGTGCAACGCCATACAGAATCGGTTCAGCAGGCGTATTCATCTACGAAGAATCTTTCGGGTGAAACCTTTACCAGTGCAGATAAAAAGCTGCAGGCGGTTCGTTTTTTGCAGGAGCATCTACATGAAGTTTTTGTTTATCTGTCTTGCGAAGAAGGGTACGACGCGAATCAGGATTATGTGATGTTTCGACTTTATAACGATTCGTTTTCCTGTATTTACGAAGAGACACAATCCTTTGGACTTCTTGAGAAAAATGGTGGATTTCTGGCAACACCGGATATGGATGTAGAACTGGAAAAAGACTATTATTATGAAATCATAATTCCGGAAGAAACAACAGGAAGTCTTAGACTGCCGGTTGGGGATAAAGCAAGTCTTGGACAGGAAGAGAATACCATTCTTTATATAGATGGTATCTACACAGAGGATACTTCTCTTGTTGCAGACTTTGACTATACCAGAGAACTGACGGTATTTCATATCATAGGTTATGACTTACTGATTCTTGTGATAGCAATTCTTTGCTATATAGGAATCGTATGGCTTTTATATTATTTTGAAGAATATCTGGAAACGTTTTGTTTTTATGGAAAAAGAGTGACTGGCGTTGTTGTGGCGCTTGCAGCATTTGTTTTTTTTGTTTTTGCTGTCATCAGGAATGGTTTTGGCGGAGAGATAGCAGACCGATGTGTATATGGAGCAGCTTCTTTGGTTGGTGTATTATGGTTCTATTATGCTGTCTGGATGCCGGGAGCCAAAAGAAAGAAATCAAAGCTTCGAGCAGATAAGCAGAGTTCTCTTATTTGGCGCAATTATATTCAGACAGTTAGCTTTGGGTTATTATTTTATGCTCTTTGTCAGTATGTTAATGCGGACAGGGAATATTATCATTATGTGAATACCAGATGGATGCTCATTTTTCTGGGCATCGCCTTTTTGATGATATATACAGAGAAAGAACTGTGTAATTATATGAGTGGAATATGGCTCGCTGCAGGGTTTCTTGGTTCTGTAACCTATTGTCATGGTGTGGAAGGGGAACAGGAATGGTACCTTGCAAAGCTTGCCGCAGCAGTAACGGTTGTGTGGGGGCTTGTGATTGTAAACACACTTAGACAAGTAAAGAAAGATTTTTGGAAGACAATATACTGGCCATTCTTTGCAGTGTGGTTGGTTTTTGTTGTATTTATGTATAGTAATCGCTTTGATAAAGTATGGGTATTTGTTGCGACACTTCCGTTTTTGACCATACTTTTTATGGATTTGAGCGCTGCGGGTAAAAGCCGTCTGCTTAAGAACTTTACCAATGGAATTTTGTTAAGTTTTGGGTTTGTCATGCTGTTTTGCCTTATGCACAGACCATATCATTACTGGATGCGCTATCGTTATAATGGTATCTTTCATACGGTTGCCTGCACAGGAATGTATCTTGGTGTGGTAACGGGAGCTGCGTTAGCAAAGCTATATGGAAAGTGGAAAAATAGCGATAAATTGTGGAAGACAGGTAAAATAGAACTGTTTGTTCTGGTTGCAGCGGTAGCCAATATCCTGTTTACGATGTCAAGAACAGCGATGCTCACGCTTGCTGTCAATGTGATAGCAGTTGTGCTTCTGGCAGCCATTGTATATAAGAAAGAGGTAAGACAAATCGTTACAGAGTGTGTTTTCCTTGGCGCTGCTATTGTAATCAGCTTTCCTTTGATGTATTCTGTGATAAGGGTTGTGCCGGCAGTGATAAATGATCCGGTTCGTTATGAGATTGAACCACAGGATCGTTCTTATATGATTTATGAAGGCGATAAGGTCGATTCGGATAAATATATGACCATACAGCGTTATTTTGATGTGTTCTTTGGAAGATTTCAATCTGAAGAAGAGGAAGCAAGAGAAGAGAGAATGGATGATATGCTTCTGGCATACATAGGAAAGAATACGTTACCTGTATCATATCCTTCTGCTGCTGATTCTGAAGAGATGGCAGAAAGCCAGTCGGATGTTTCGAATGGACGATTTGAGATATTTAGCGATTATATAAAGAACCTAAAGCTTGGTGGTCATGAGAAGATGGCACTGGAAACAGAACAATATTCGCATTCCCATGCACATAATTCCTACATTCAGGTAGCTTATGATTTTGGATTCATAGCAGGTGTGGCATTTTTGGTTTTATGTGCCGTTACCTTGTGGAAAGCGATTATGTTTGCATATCATTATGCAAGAAATTATAGTATTTATTTTGTACCATTTTCGTTGATTATCGTATTTGGTTTTACCAGCCTGACAGAATGGGCGTTTCACCCATGTATTCCGGCAGGCTTTGCATTTTTCTTCGTACAAATGCTGCTAATGCAGAAACCAAGGAGTCGTAGACAAAAGGGTGAATTACCTGATGTGCGTGGGGAGGAAACAGCACAGCAGGTGGAGTAGATAGGAGTATATTATGAAAATACTGGCTAAGGTGAACAGACAATTACTACACAGAAGAATTGTGTTAATTATATTAGACATTATGACAGTATGCATATCAAGTATTGCACCATTATGGTTTCGTTTTGAGATGCATTATAAAGAAATTCCCGATGTATATTTGAATTCGGCATGGAATTTTATGGTAATGAATGTCGTTGTTACATTACTTGTGTTTTATTTCTTCAGGCTGTATCACAGTCTGTGGGCGTTTGCAGGAACTTCGGAGGCACAGAATATTGTGGCTGCGTGTTTCTTGTGTGCTCTTATCAATTTCTGTGGCTTTCAGATTCTGGATTATCCGATTCCAAGAAGCTATTATTTTCTGTATGCCATGGTTTTGACTGCGATTACGACCTGTGGCAGATTCTCTTATCGAATTCTTAGAGGAATCAAGCATAAGCAGCAGAATAAGAAAAATGGCATCAAGGTAATGGTGGTTGGTGCAGGAGAAGCAGCCAATACCGTAATCAAGGAAATCGTAAACAGTAATTTCAGTACGATGACGATTAAATGCATCATTGATGATAATTCCATGAAATGGGGACGTTTCATTCAGGGAATTAAAATCGTTGGTGGACGTACTAAAATTGTAGAGTATGCAGCTTTTTATGGAATTGATGAGATTATTATTGCCATTCCTTCTGCAAGCAGGGCAACTATGAAGGAACTGGTAGAAATCTGTCAGGAAACCAATTGTAAGCTTAGGACATTACCAGGTATTTATCAGTTGGTAAACGGTGAGGTCAATGTCAGCAAGCTTCGTGACGTTGATGTAGAAGATTTGCTTGGAAGAGATCCGATTAAGGTTGATCTTGATTCCATTTTAAATTATGTAAGAGATAAGGTTGTTATGGTAACTGGCGGCGGCGGTTCTATTGGTAGTGAACTTTGCAGACAGATCGCAGGACATCAGCCAAAGCAGTTGGTTATTGTAGATATTTATGAGAATAACGCATATGAGATTCAACAGGAGTTAAAGCATAAGTATCCATATCTTGATTTAGTTGTATTGATTGCATCAGTTCGAAATACAAATCGTATGAATAGTATTATGGCGCAGTATCATCCGGATATCATTTACCATGCGGCAGCCCATAAGCATGTGCCTCTGATGGAGGACAGTCCGAATGAGGCAATTAAGAACAATGTATTTGGTACATGGAAGACGGCACAGGCAGCCGTGCAGAACGGTGTCAAGAAGTTTGTTATGATTTCCACCGATAAGGCAGTCAATCCTACCAATATCATGGGAGCTTCCAAGCGTATCTGTGAAATGATTATCCAGACTTATAACAGACATTATGATACCGAATTCGTGGCAGTTCGTTTTGGTAATGTACTTGGCAGTAACGGAAGTGTTATTCCATTATTCAAGAAGCAGATTATGGAAGGTGGACCGGTTACGGTAACACATCCTGACATTATTCGTTATTTTATGACGATACCGGAAGCGGTTTCTCTTGTATTGCAGGCAGGTGTTTACGCAAAGGGTGGAGAGATATTCGTACTTGATATGGGTGAACCTGTTAAAATTTTAGACCTTGCCAAGAACCTGATTCGTTTGTCCGGTTATAAAGTTGACGAAGATATCAAGATAGAATTCACAGGACTTCGTCCGGGAGAAAAGCTTTATGAAGAACTTCTGATGAATGAGGAAGGACTGACGGATACCGAGAATAAGCTGATTCATATCGGAAAGCCGATTGAATTTGACGAGTCCAAGTTCTTTGTACAGCTTAATGAGCTGAAAAAGGAAGTGGATAAGGAATGTTCCGATATCAGACCGCTGATACAGGAAATCGTACCGACCTATATTCCACGCAAAGAGACCATGTAAAGCATATTTTTTGTAAATAAATTCAGAATTGGAGGCGTTGTAGTTATGGCAGAGCAGAAGAAAAGAATCTTTTTATCCTCCCCTACCATGCATGGAGATGAGCAGAAATTTGTACAGGAGGCATTTGATACCAATTGGGTAGCACCACTTGGACCAAATGTAAATAAATTTGAAGAGGAAATGGCAGCATATACAGGCTGTGGTTATGCGGCTGCGTTAAGTGCAGGAACAGCAGCCATTCATCTTGCGCTCAAGTTGCTTGGCATCAAGCAGGATGATGTGGTATTTGTATCTTCCCTGACCTTTGCCGCAACCTGTAATCCGATTACATATGAGAAGGCAAAGCCGGTATTTATCGATTCTGAGCCGGATACCTGGAACATGTCTCCAAAGGCACTTAGAAAGGCGTTTGAGAAATACCCAAATCCAAAGGCAGTGATTATGGCACATTTATATGGAACACCGGCAAAGCTGGATGAAATCATGGAAATCTGTGCAGAACATAATGTACCGATGATCGAAGATGCAGCAGAGTCACTTGGTTCTACTTACAAGGGACAGATGACAGGAACCTTTGGAAGAATCGGAATCTATTCTTTCAATGGCAATAAGATTATTACAACCTCTGGCGGCGGTATGATGGTTTCCAAGGAAGAAGAACTGACCAAGAAGGCAACCTTCCTGGCAACACAGGCAAGAGATGCAGCAAGACATTATCAGCATTCTGAGATTGGTTATAACTATCGCATGAGTAATATTGTGGCTGGTATTGGCAGGGGACAGCTCTTGCATATGGAAGAGCATAAGAAGTTAAAGAATGCCATTTACAAGCAGTATGAGGAAGCATTTGCGGATATGGAAGAGATCTCCATGAATCCGATGAATCCGGATGGCGATGCAAATAACTGGTTATCCTGCATCCTCTTAAAGGAAGGCTGTAAGGTGACACCAAATGACATCATGGATGCATTAGATGCTGAGAATATCGAATCCAGACCTATCTGGAAGCCGATGAATCTCCAGCCGGTATATGCAGATTGTGATTTCTTTAACCATAATGATGAAGGAATCAGTGTGGGTGAGGATATCTTCAACAGAGGTGTCTGCATGCCAAGTGATATTAAGAATACACCGGAAGATATGGAGCTTATTATCAAGACAGTACGTAAGCTCTTTGCATAGGAAGGATGAAGCCCATGTATCGTAAGTATATAAAAAGATTATTGGACATCGTAATTTCATTTGTGGCGTTGGTCGTTTTAAGCCCGGTATTGTTGATTGTGGCAATACTGGTACGCTGTAAGCTTGGTTCGCCGGTTATCTTTCATCAGGAAAGACCAGGCTATAACGAGAAGATTTTCAAGCTTTGTAAGTTTCGTTCCATGACAGATGAGCGGGATGAGGAAGGCAATCTGCTTCCGGATTCCGTTAGACTTACGAAATTTGGAAGAATCCTTCGTGCAACAAGCCTTGATGAACTGCCGGAGCTTTGGAATATCTTAAAAGGCGATATGAGTATTATAGGTCCAAGACCACTGTTAATCAGTTATCTGCCGTATTATACAGAAGAAGAAAGACTGAGACATACTGTAAGACCGGGATTGACCGGACTTGCACAGGTAAGAGGAAGGAATCTTCTTGACTGGGATAAGAGATTTGCAACGGATGTAGAATATGTCAGAAATCTGACCTTTGCAATGGATGTAAAGATATTTTTCCTTACGATTAAGAAGGTATTTGTTCGAGAAGATATCGAAGTAGATACTAACAAGGTCGAAGGAAATTTTGCAGAAATCAGAAAGGCAAAGTTGGAAGAACAGGAATAAATAGAAGCAGAAAGAAGAGGTAAACACATGAATCTGTTGATTTTAAGCTGTGGCACAAGAGATAAGGTGGTTCAGTACTTTAAGGAGGCTTTTGCAGGAGAAGGAAAGGTAATCTGTACCGATTGCAGTCCTTATGCACCGGCATTATATGAGGCAGATGCACATTACATCGTACCAAGAATTACAGAACCTGGATATATCGAGAATATTTTTGATATTTGCCGTAAGGAGAATGTAACAGGAGTACTTTCGTTGATTGACCCGGAGCTTTCCCTGATTGCAAAGCACGAAGAAGAATTCCGAAAGCTTGGGGTTACGGTAATCGAATCTTCCTATGAGCTTTGCGAGAGAACCTTGAATAAATGGGAAATGTACTGCTGGATGAAGGAGCATGCTTATCCATGCGCGAAGTCGTATATCACTTTGGAATCCTTTTATGAGGATTTGGAAAAGGGAGAAATCAGTTTCCCGGTATTTGTAAAGCCTATGAAGGGAAGCGCAAGCTTACAGATTTCCAAGGCGGAAGATAAGGAAACGGTAGAATTACTCTTTTCACATGGCGAGCAGATGATGATTCAGGAATTCATGACTGGTCAGGAGATTGGAGCAGACGTATATATTGATTTAATCAGTAACGAGATTGTTTCTATTTTTACCAAGAAGAAGCTTGTCATGCGTGCAGGAGAAACGGATAAGGCAATTTCCTTCCGCGATGAGAGACTCTTTATGGAGATAGAGAAGTTCGTGAAGGAGAATGGTTTCCGCGGACAGATTGATATTGATATTTTTGAAAAAGACGGTGTGTACTATTTCTCAGAGGTGAATCCCCGATTTGGCGGAGGTTATCCGCACGCCTATGCATGTGGTGCTGACCATATGACGCTTATTAAGAATAATTTGCAGGGCAAGGCGAATATGCAGCAGATTGGATGCTATGCAGTCAATAAAGTCATGATGAAATATAATGAAATCATGATTACGGATGTCATACAATAAGAAGAGGTTACACATGAAGAAGATATTAATTCTTGCAAATTCGGCAAGTGGTCTGTATGATTTTCGAAACGAACTGATACTGACATTGCTTAAGGAATATGAAGTACACGTAAGTCTTCCCGATGAAGAAAAGGTACCACAGCTTTCTGAGGAAGGATGTAAGGTTCATCATACACCAATTGACAGACGAGGAATGAACCCGGTCAGAGACTTAGGACTTTTGGGTGCGTATTGGAAGCTTATGAAAGAGGTAAAACCGGATGTGGTGCTTACCTATACGATAAAACCGAACATCTATGGCAATCTTTGCTGTAGAATGAGGCATATCCCTTATATCGTAAACATTACAGGACTTGGTTCTGCTTTCGAAAATGGCGGTATGGTACAAAGAATAGTCGTATTTTTATATAAGATGGCACTGAAAAAGGCGTCCTGTATCTTTTTCCAAAATGAAAAGAATCAGGAAATCTTTAAGCAATATGGAATCCTTGGGAAGAAGGCAAGGCTTGTGCCTGGCTCAGGAGTAAATCTTGACAGACATCACTTTGAGGAATATTCTTCTAAAGAGGAGAAAATGATATTCTTATATGTTGGAAGAGTCATGAAGGAAAAGGGCATTGAGGAATTACTCTATGCGGCAAAGGCTATTTGCAAGGAATATCCGCAGGCTGTTTTCCGATTGGTTGGCAACTATGAGGATGATTATAAGGATATCATGGAACAATATGAACAGGATGGTATTCTGGAGCTGATAGGCTATCAGAAAGAGATACATCCCTATTATAAAGAGGCAGCGGCTGTGTTGATGCCAAGCTATCATGAGGGAATGTCTAATGTCATTCTGGAAGCAAGTGCTACGGGAAGACCGGTACTGGCATCTAAGATACCGGGCTGTCAGGAAGGCTTTGAGGATGGTGTCACAGGCTTTGGATTCCCGGCAAGGGATAAAGAGGCATTATTAGAAGCACTCAGACGCTTTATGAAGCTTTCCGGCGAGGAACGTGCACAGATGGGACGTAATGCCAGAGCAAAGATGGAGCGCGAATTTGACCGTAAGCAGGTAGTAGATGCTTATATGGAAGAGATACATGCAGTAAGTAAATCATAAGAACATAAAGGTGTGTGAAAGGAAACATGCACAGATAGGAGAAAAATATGAGCTTATATGAAGATATTGTAAGTGGAAAAGAGAAAGTATCATTAGTAGGACTTGGTTATGTAGGTATGCCAATCGCTGTTGCTTTTGCAAGAAAGATTAAGGTAGTAGGATTCGACCTGAATGCAGCAAAGATTGACTTATATAAGTCGGGTGTTGATCCAACAAATGAAGTTGGTGATGATGTCATCAAGAACACAACTGTAGAGTTTACTGCTGATCCTACAAAGTTAAAGGAAGCAAAGTTCCATATCGTTGCAGTTCCAACACCGGTAAATGATGATCACACACCGGATTTGACACCAGTAGAAGGAGCAAGCAGAATCTTAGGACAGAATCTGACAAAGGGTTCTATCGTTGTATTCGAGTCTACCGTATATCCAGGTGTAACAGAGGATATCTGTGTTCCTATCTTAGAGAAGGAATCAGGACTTAAGTGTGGTGTAGACTTTAAGATTGGTTATTCTCCAGAACGTATCAATCCTGGTGATAAAGTACACAGACTGGAAACCATTACCAAGATTGTATCCGGTATGGACGAAGAGACACTGGATCAGGTAGCTAAGGTGTACGAGCTTGTGGTAGAAGCAGGTGTATACCGTGCAGAAAGCATCAAGGTAGCAGAGGCTGCTAAGGTTATTGAAAACAGCCAGCGTGATATCAATATCGCTTTCATGAACGAGTTGTCTATTATCTTTAATAAAATGGGCATTGATACGAAGTCTGTACTTGCAGCAGCAGGAACGAAGTGGAACTTCTTAAACTTCCAGCCGGGACTTGTAGGCGGACACTGTATCGGTGTAGACCCATATTACTTAACCTATAAGGCAGAGCAGTTAGGCTATCACTCACAGATTATCCTTTCAGGACGTCGTATCAATGATGATATGGGCAAGTATGTAGCTGAGAATCTGGTTAAGAATTTAATTAAGGCTGATATTCCGGTTAAGAGTGCCAAGGTTGCTATTCTTGGCTTTACCTTTAAGGAGAATTGTCCGGATACCAGAAATACCAAGATTATTGATATTTACAAGGAATTACAGGAATATGGCATTACTGCTGTTGTAACAGATGATAATGCAGATGCAGCAGAAGCTAAGAGATTATATGGTATTGAATTCGTTCCAATGGCAGAGATTAAGGATTGTGATGCTGTGATTCTTGCAGTAGCACATGAATCCTTTAAGAGCCTTGAAATGAAGGATATCGATGCGCTGTATACATCTAAGAACCAGACAAAGGTATTAACAGACCTTAAGGGTATCTTAGACAAGAAAGCATATCAGGATGCAGGCTATATTTATTGGAGATTATAATGCGAAAAAGAATAACCGATATAACCATATTTTTGGTGTTTGCCGTGTTCTTCGGTTTTCTGCTGATAACCGGGGAACCGCTTTATCTTGGTGATAGCTTTCAGCATGAGATGCAGTTTGTAACAAGAGAGCCTGTTTATGCTTTGCTCATACAGTTTCTTCGGTTTCTGTCACCAGAGCATCATTATGAGCTTATTATTATCGTGCAGAATATTCTAGCGATTGTGGCAAATACGATATTTGTATGTGCGTTGCGAAGATTGTTGAACCTGAAATGGTACATGCTTCCGGTCGTAATGGTGATTTTATTAGCACCACACATTATGACACCACTTGCTTCTTCTTCGGGGATGATTATAACGAACTCCCTGTTATCAGAAGGAATCGCATATTCTCTTTATCTGTTCTTTATTCTGTATATTTTAAAGGCAGTCTGGAGTAGAAATATTCTCGGAAAGGATAGCTTGCTTGCCTTTTTCTGGGCGATTGGAGTGTCCTTGGTACGCGGACAGTTTATGGTGCTGATTCTCGTATGGTTTCTTGCCATGGCGCTCATTGCCTTTTTACAGAAGAAATGGAAGCAGATTGCGGTATTCGTCGTTATGCTTGCTGTTGCCTTTGTAGGGCGTGGATTGCTTATTAAGACGTATAATTACTGTGAACAGGGACTGTTTGTTGATACCGCATCCGGTAAGGCAATGTCTGTTGCCAATGTTTTGTATGTAGCAGACAGGGAAGATGGCGAAGCAATAGAAGACGAAGGCTTAAGAGAGCTTTTCTATGAAATTTATGATAGAGCCTATGCAGATAGTATGAATTACCAGTTCTCGCCGGATGGTCTGCTTGCAAGAGCAGCACATCATGAGGCATGTCATGACAGTCTGAACTTTGATTATTTTGCCATTTGTGCAAAAGAGTATGTTACCAAAACCACGGGTGTTACGGTAGAAGATTATCAGCTTATGATGGTGGAAGTGGACAAGGTAGCTTCTGCACTCATGAGTGAACTGTTACCACAGGTACTTATGAAGTACGCATATAACTATGTGGCTATGGTTCTGATGGGCTTTATTCGAAGTGTGGCGTTTGTACATCCGATATTTAATTGGTATGCACTTGGGATTTATCTGATAGCAATCATACTTACGATAGTTGTCTGGATGAAGAACCATGACTCCAAGGCAGCACCTTTTATGGCACTTGTGTTGTTGATGATTACTGGAAATGTGACTGGAACTTCTCTGATGATTCAGTGCATTTCCAGATATATGTTATATAATCTGCCACTGTTTTATCTGGCAGGATTGCTGTTATTGTTAGAATGTTATGAGATATGCAAGGCAGCAAAGAAGTAGTAGGAAAGGATTGGAATAACGATGGGATATAAGGATTTGAAATTTCCGGAAAATAGTGTTTTTCTTGTAACAGGTGGAGCTGGCTTTATTGGTTCTAACTTGTGTGAGGCATTAACAGATATGGGATATCAGGTAAGATGTCTGGATGACCTTTCTACAGGCCGTGAAGAAAATGTAAAGATGCTGTTGGACAGACCAAATTATACCTTTATTAAGGGAGATATCAAGGATTTTGATACTTGTATGAAGGCTTGTGAGGGCGTAGATTTCGTTATGAATCAGGCTGCATGGGGTTCTGTTCCAAGAAGTATTGAGATGCCTTTATTCTATGAGCAGAATAACATTATGGGTACTTTAAATATGATGGAAGCTGCAAGACAGAATGGTGTTAAGAAGTTTGTCTATGCATCAAGTTCTTCCGTTTATGGCGATCATCCGGTACTCCCTAAGAAAGAGGGACAGGAAGGAAATCTTCTTTCTCCATATGCGTTAACAAAGCGTGTGGATGAAGAATATGGAAAGCTTTATAAGAAGCTTTATGGTCTGGATACTTATGGACTTCGTTATTTCAACGTATTCGGACGCCGTCAGGATCCAAATGGCGCATATGCAGCTGTTATTCCAAAGTTTATTAAGCAGCTCTTAGACGGAGAAGTTCCAACCATTAACGGTGATGGAAAGCAGTCAAGAGACTTTACTTATATTGATAATGTAATCGAAGCAAATATGAAGGCATGTCTTGCTTCCAGTGATGCAGCAGGACAGGCATTTAACGTAGCTTACGGCGGAAGAGAATATCTGATTGATATTTATTATGATCTCTGTAAGGCACTTGGTAAGGACGTAGAGCCTCACTTTGGACCAGACAGAGCAGGAGATATCAAGCATTCTAATGCTGATATTTCAAAGGCAAGAGAGTTACTTGGATATGATCCGGAATACGATTTTGAGAAGGGTATTGCCCTTGCAATCGACTGGTACAAGGCAAACCTGTAATCTTATACTTGGAGAATTAGATGAATATTTCGATAAGAATGGATGATATAACACCTGATATGGATTGGGCAAAGTTCCTTAGATTTAAGGAGCTTTGTGATCTGTATCAGGTCAAACCGCTTATAGGGGTAGTTCCCGAAAATCAGGATTCTATGCTTCATATCGACGAAGCAAGGGAGGATTTTTGGGAATATTTATTACAATTAGAAAAAGAAGGCTGGACTATTGCACAGCATGGCTGTACCCATATTTACAGCACGAAGAAGAAGGGCTGTTTTCCATTAAATGCAATTTCAGAGTATGCAGGAAAGACCTATGAGGAACAGCTTGCATCCCTGAAAAAGGGTAAGGAAATCTTAGAAAGTCACGGTATCTATACCGATATCTTTATGGCTCCGGCACATTCCTACGATAAGAATACACTCAAGGCTTTGAAGGCAGCAGGCTTTGCAAAGCTGACCGATGGCTTTGGCGATAAGCCATATGAGTGGAAGGGAATGATTTTTTATCCGATTTCCTTCAAACAGAGCAATAGCTTAAAGCAGGAAAATGGCTATACGACCTTTGTCATTCATGCCAATACCATGAATGATAAAGATTTTGAACGTTATGAGAAGATGTTTGCGGAACAGAAAGATAAGCTGATTTCTTATCAGGATTATTTGAAGATTACGCCGGATAAGCGTGGCATTTTGGGAAGAAGCAAAGAGTATCTTATGGCAGTCAGCAAGTATGTACTGGTACGTTTAAATAACATAAGAAAGTAAAGGGAAAAGAATGACCAATCAGAAGACACAGAATCCAATCAGAGTTTTGCATGTACTGGGAACGACAAACCTTGGTGGTGCAGAGAGTAGAATTATGGAGCTGTATCGCTGCATAGACCGCAGTAAGGTGCAGTTTGATTTTCTTGTACATACGACAGAGGAAGGACATTATAGCAAGGAAATACGAGAGCTTGGCGGTAAGATTTATAGTTTGCCGCGATTCAAGGTGGTAAACCTTGCAGAATATAAGAAAGCAATCAGACAGTTTTTTAAGGAACATCAGGAGTTTGTTGCGGTGCAGGGACATATGACAAGTACAGCATCCATCTATCTTCCGATTGCAAAGAAAGAGAACCCTTCTGTCGTAACCATTGCTCATGCAAGAAGCGCAGGTGTGGATAAGGGTGCAAAAGGCTATGTAACAAAGCTCTTGCGAAGCTCTTTGAAACATAAGGCGGACTATTGTTTTACCTGTTCCGAAGAAGCCGGAATTGCGGTTTTTGGTAAGAAATGGGTTGAGCAGGGTAACGTATGGACCATTCCCAATGCCATTGATGCAAAGAGATTCCAGTATAATGAAGCAGTTCGAAACGAGGTAAGAGAACAACTTGGCATTCAGGATAAGTTTGTCATTGGTCACGTTGGTCGTTTTGGATTCATGAAGAATCATACGTACCTTGTTGATATCTTTGCAGAGCTTTGTAAAAGCCGTGAGGATATGGCTCTTGTCTTAATTGGCAAGGGTGAGGAAGAAGCTACTATTCATGATAAGCTTAAGGCATTAGGTATAGAGGATAAGGTGTTATTCCTTGGAAATAAATTTGATGTGGAACGCTATTATCAGGCATTTGATTACTTTGTATTTCCATCCACCTTTGAGGGACTTCCGGGAAGCGTTGTAGAGGCACAGGCAGCAGGACTGCATTGCCTGATATCTGACCGGATTACAAGGGAGGTTGCTTTGACAGACCTTGTGTCCTATCGAAGTATAGAAGAAGAACCAAAGCTTTGGGCAGAGGAAATACTTAAGAATGCCAGGGAAGCATTTCTTCGTAAAGACATGCAAGAAGCCATTGCGAAGAAAGACTTTGATGTAAATACACAGGCGGCACGGATGGAGGAATTCTATCGGACAGGACAAAACCCGCCAGGTAATGTAAAAAAATCGTAACTATTCAGGTACTGAATAATTACCAAAATTCATAAACGGGGTAGAGAATTTATGATAGATGTAATGTATCAGAAGAAATTTTTGAAGATAAATCAAATCTGGTATCCGGGTAAAACAACGATTTCAGAGCTGCTTGAACAGAAGAGAAAGGCAGATATTCTCTTTGTTCATGGTGTGGAGAAAGAGCAGACAAAGGGAAGCTTTCGAGGCTGGCAGGAATATCATACCTGTATGAATGACCTTACGATGTCAGAAGAAGATATGCTTACCAATATCAACAAGGCAGTAAAGTATCAGTTTCGCCGTAGTGAGAAGGATGGTATCGAAGTCAGATTCTATACAAAGGCTGATATTGAGGCAGATCGAAGCTTAATAGATACCTTTGCGGATATCTATGAGAGAATGTATCAGTCCAAGGGCTCTGATACGAAGCTTAATATTACAGCAATCGACCGTTATCTGGAAGCAGATGCGATTATCTTTTCTGCTGTTTTACATGAAGGAGAGATTCTTGTGTTCCATTCCTACATCTGTGATGAAACAGACGCAAGATTATTACATTCTGCATCCTGCTTCCGTGAAGAGAGTGCAGACCAGTCCATGATTGGACGTGCCAATAAGCGTCTGCACTGGGAAGATATCAAGTACTTTAAGGAAAAGGGACTCGTTCGTTATGACTGGGGCGGTATCTCAGACTTTGAGAATCCAAACGGTATCGATGAATTCAAGCTCAAATTCGGTGGCGATAAGATTACGTATTACAATGTGTTTACTGGTAATACACTTCTTGGAAAGCTTGCAGTAACCGCTATGAAGCTGATGAAAAGGGTGAATTAGAAAATGACAAAAAAGAGAATCATGCTCGTTGTTCCCATGCTGGATCAGGGTGGCTTAGAGCGTGTATGTGCTTTAACAGCGCAGCTTTTAAAAACAACATATGAGATACATCTTGTCGTATTTAATACGGCGGGCATGATTTATGATGTTTCCGGGGTGCATGTAATTGACCTGCATCTTGGGGCAGTACCGGGGAAGCTTGGAAAGATTACAAATCTCTTCAAACGAGCAAAGAAGCTTTCCAGTTTACAAAAGGAGCTTCAGATCGATGTCATGTACAGCTTTGGTCAGACCGCGAATATGGCAAGTGCCCTAAGTAGAGGAAAGGCAAGAAAAATAGCAGCCTGTCATTCCTTTGGAGAGATTCATAATAAGCAGTATATGAATCTGATTCTAAAGAAAATGGATTATGTTGTCTGTTGTGCGAAAGCCATGGCAGAGGAAGTAAGAGAGAAGTATCAGGCAAAGGATGTACAGGAAATCTGGAATCCTTGTGATATTTCAGGTATTCGGGAGCTTGGCGAACAGGAACTTGCAGATGCGTATAAACCATTTTTTGAAGGCGAAGATAACGTGATTCTTTCTATGGGAAGAGAACATGATGTGAAGGGCTTCTGGCATCTTTTAAAGGCATTTAAGAGAGTGCAGGAAGAAATGCCGGATACAAAGCTTGCTATTGTCGGTGAGGGCAGCTTTGAAGAATATAAGAGACTTGCAGAGTCTATGGGTATCGGGGAAAGGGTATTATTTACCGGTATGCAGAAGAATCCCTTTTCCTTTATGAAGGCAAGTGATATCTATGTCTTATCCTCGATTAGCGAAGGACTTCCGAATGCGCTGGTTGAGGCTTTGACAGTAGGACTTCCGATTGTGTCAGTAAACTGTAAGTCAGGACCTGCGGAAATCTTACATGATGACTGGAAGGAAGCAGAAAGCGCGGTTGGCGCTATGCAGGCTGATTATGGTATACTTACGCCGGCACTTACGCCGCAGAAGAACATGGAATATGAACAGCAGAATGACAAAATTGTTCTGGAAGAAGAGGAAGAAGCGCTTGCACAGGCAATGCTTACGATGTTACAGAATCAGGAGCTATATCAGAGCTATCGTGAATTAACGAAGAAGCGGGCAAATGATTTTTCCATGGAGAAATACAAAGAGGCAATAATAAGACTCATAGAAGCATAAAAGAGGTGACAGAATATGTGTGGAATATGTGGCTATGTATCCAGAAAAGGTATTACAGTAGAAAAGTTAAGAGAAATCAATGATACCATGTATCACAGAGGACCAAATGATAGCGGAGCAGAAATCTATCCAATGAGAAATGGTTATCAGGTTGGTCTGGCGCAGCGAAGATTATCCATACTGGATCTGTCGCCATTAGGGCATCAGCCAATGCATTCCGCAGATCAGAGAGTATCCATTGTATTTAATGGTGAAATCTATAATTTTCAGGAATTAAAAGAAGAACTTTCCGATTATCCGTTTCACTCCACCTGTGATACCGAGGTGATTCTTGCTGCATATCTGAAGTGGGGAATCAAGTGTATCGAAAGAATTCATGGCATGTTTGCCATTGCACTGTTCGATAGAGAAAATGATGAAATTTACTTAGTACGTGATCGAATCGGGAAAAAGCCATTGTATTACTGGTATGAGGATGAGAATCTTGTCTTTGCATCAGAGTTAAAGCCAATTATGGGATATCCCGGATTTCATAAGAAGGTAAACGCTGATATTTTAGGGCGTTTCCTGTACCAACAGTATATTAAGGCGCCGGATAGCATCTATCAAAATGTTTATCAGGTTGAGCCGGGAAGCATTTTGAAATTCTCAGCTGGACAGATTACCACATGGAAATATTGGGATTTGAAGGAAGTATATCATCAGAAAAAGGGAACAGGTCCTAAGGATTATGAGGAAGCAAAGGCAGAATTGAAAAAGCATTTGGAAAAGGCTGTGAAACAGAGAATGATAGCAGATGTGCCATTAGGAACATTCTTAAGTGGTGGATATGATTCGTCTCTTGTAACAGCAGTTGCACAGTCCTTATCGTCTGAGCCGGTGAAAACTTTTTCGATAGGCTTTCATGATGAAAAATACAATGAGGCTGATTATGCAAAGCAGGTTGCAAAGCATTTAGGAACACATCATACGGAACTTTACATTGATGAAAATGATATGTTTAGACTGGTTGATAGTATTCCAAAGTATTTTGATGAACCTTTTGCAGACAGTTCTCAGATTCCATCCATGCTTGTCGCAGAGCTTGCAAGAAAGGATGTTACCGTTGCACTTTCCGGTGATGGTGGAGATGAGTTCTTCTGTGGTTATAATATTTATAAGAAGCTGGAACAGGCACAGAAGCTGGACGGGCTTGGTGCAATTGCCCATCAAATCGGAAGAATTGGTAATCTGGAGAAGCATTATCCATTTAAGGTTCGTGTCATCGCACAGAACCGTAATAAAGAGGCAAAGACACAGTTTATTGCAGGCAATTACTTACAGGTTGCACAGAATATGGTGTGCAAAGAGGGTATTCCATGCTACTACGATTTCGAGACGAAGTATAACGAAGATAACTGGCAGGAGAGAAGGATGTTACTGGATATGGACACCTATCTTCCGGGAGACATTCTGTGTAAGGTAGACCGTGCAGCCATGAAATATTCCTTAGAGACAAGATGTCCAATACTGGATACGAATGTTATGGAATTTGCCTTTAGCATTCCTCACGAATTCAAGTATCAGGCAGGCAATAAGAAACGAATTCTTAAGGACATTGCCTATGATTATATTCCAAAGGATTTGCTAGACCGCCCAAAGGTAGGCTTTGGTGTGCCTTTGGATAAGTGGCTTAGAGGTCCATTGAAGGAGCAGCTGCTTGATCTCACACAGAAGCAGTACTTACAGAAGCAGGGATTGTTTGATGCAGACTATGTAGCTTCTTTTATTGAAAAATATTTAGAGACAGGAGACGCTGGTTCGGGAACAGGAGCAAATTATTCCCGTATGATATGGGCACTTTTCGTATTCCAGCGTTGGTATCAGACTTATGAGTAAGATTTTATTTCATATTAACAGCATGGGTAAGGGCGGAGCAGAGAGAGTAATCAGTATTCTGTCACGCTGTTTTGCCCAGGATGGAAATGATGTAGCAGTGGCAACATTATGGACAGCCCAAGAGGAATATCCGCTGGATGAGCGTGTCAGACGTATCCATGTAGGACTTACGCCAGAGGAGGAGAAAAAGGGCAGAATCTATAAGGCACTTGTCAGAATGCTTCGCTATCGCCAATCCATTCTGAAAGAGAAGCCGGATATTGTAATATCCTTTTGTGCAAACGCAAATTTTAGAAGCGCTTATAGCCTTATCGGAACAAAGATTCCGCTCCTGGTTTCTGTGCGAAATGACCCGAGGACGGACTATGCTCCTTATCCGAAAAAATGCAGATTTATGACAAAAAAGGCTGTCGGTTGTGTCTTCCAGACACCCGATGCGAAGAAGTTCTTTGACGAGGAATTGCAGAAGAAATCAAGAATTATCTGGAATCCGCTGGATGAAAAATACCTTTCCAATCAGGAATCACAGGCAAAGCAGCGTGATAAAACCATTGTTACGGTAGGAAGAATTACCAGACAGAAGAATCAGATGCTTCTACTTAGGGCATTTTCCAAAATATGTGACGAATTCCCCGAGTATCAGCTTCAGATATATGGAGAGGCTGGCAGCGATGGCGTGAAAGAAGAGCTGGAAGCATTTTGTATAGAACATAAAATTGCGGATAGAGTAAGCTTTATGGGAGCAAGCAGTACACTGGAAAAAGATATCAAAAATGCAGGACTGTTCGTACTTCCTTCTGATTACGAAGGCATGCCGAATGCGCTTATTGAGGCAATGGCAATGGGGCTTCCTTGTGTTGCAACAGACTGTCCATGTGGCGGTTCTGCCTTACTTATTGACCAATATGGTGGGATTTTAGTTCCAACAGGTGCAGAGGAAGAGCTTGCAGAGGCGATGAGAAGCGTATTGTCAGATACAGAACTTGCAAATCGCATAGGAATGCAGGCCAGAGGTGTTGTTAACAGTGTGAATCCGCAGAAGATTTATCAGGAATGGAAGGATTATGTGGAGACACTGATTCGTTAAAGGATTAGGAAAGAGGAAGAAATGACCGAACAGAAAATGAAAAAGATAGAATGGAAATACTGGCTTATAGGGATTGTCAGCTTTGGATTTTATGTGCTGTGGTATTTGTTGGATGGCGTCATTCAGACACCCGATGCGAATTCCTATATTGTTATGGAAGCAAACAGAGAACCGGGATATTGTATGTATCTGGCGTTTTTCAGAGCGTTATTCCCGGCAGGCTGCTATCTGGATGCAGCAGTAATTGTACAGTGCCTGATTGCGGCGATTGCGGCGGTAGCAATCTGTAAGGAATTGCAGAAAAGATTCGCTTTGCATGATTTACAGATGCTTTGCATTTTAATTGTTCAGTATGGACTGACCTTATTAAACCGATTTGTTGCCCAGAGAAGATATAGCTATTTTAATAGTATTGAAACAGAAGGAATTACGTATTCTTTATGGGTTTTCTTATTTGTCTGTTTGGTTCGAATTCTGTATGATGCACAGAAAAAGGACATTGTACAGGCATTGTTATGGTGTGTGATATTAACGACAATCAGAAAACATATGATGATATCCTTTGGTTTGTTTTTCCTGGTCATTTTCTATGTAGAATGGAAGAACAGGAAATGGAAAAAGGGACTTGCACAGGCAGTTATTCTGCTTTTGCTTGGTTTCTCATTAATGAAACTCATCGACTATTCATATAATTATGTAACGAGAGGTGTCTTTGCTTCCCATACCGGAGATTCTATGTTCATTCTTGGAACAGAAATCTTTGTAGCAGATACCGGGATGGTTTCACGAATCGAGAATGAAGAATATCAGCAGCTCTTTCTTGAAATAATGAAAAGAGCAGATGAAAATCAGTATAATCTGAAATATGCACAAAGCGGCTGGCGTAATATAGAAAGCCATTATAGTAACTCTTATGACCGCATCAAATTCGATATCATTAATGTTACTTTAAATGAGTATCTGGACGAAAAAGGAATGGTGCAGCCACAAAGAGAAGAACTGTACAATGAGATTACAGCTACTATGATGAAGGCTCTGCTTCCTGCCTGCATTCAGGATATGGCGCGGATATCTTATGGTAATGTGCTTCATGGATTTATTACTACGGTGCTAAAGGTTCATCCGCTTTTGAATCTTCCTGCACTTGGATTATATATTTTGTATTTTGGAGTATTTATTTATCTGGTTAAGCAGAAATCATATGCAAAGGTACAGACATCTGTCCTGCCATTTGCATGTCTTGTCATGGTGGCAATTGTGGCAAATGTATTTTTAACAGCGGTAACCATTTATTCTCAGATGCGATATATGCTGTATAATACGGGGCTGTTTTATCAGGCTGGATTCCTGATGTTAATAGAGATAGCACGTATTAGAAAAGTGAAAGAAGAAGGGGTACATCCAGAATGAAAAGAATAGCACTATTTATCAGCTCTCTGCAAAAGGGTGGCTCAGAACGTGTTATGGCAAATCTGGCAGAATATCTTCATAAGAATCGATATGAGGTAATTCTGGTAACACAGTATAAAAATGAAATAGAATATGAAATCTCACCAGAAATTCGAAGGGTATATTCCGAACCGGATGAACATGAGTTGCAGGGAGGACGTATCCGTAACTTTATGGTAAGATTTCAGAAGCTTCGAAGTATCTGGCAGGCGTACAAGCCTGATGTGATTTTGTCTTTTTTGGGAAAGAACAATCTGATGGCAATTGCAACTTCTATGTTTTTGCCAGCAAGAGTAGCCGTATCCGTTCGTGGTGAACCGACCATGGAATATGAAGGAAAGCTGATGCAGTTTCTGGCAAAATGGGGATTTCTCTTTGCAGATGGTATTGTTTTGCAGACGAAGCAGGCATGTGAGTTCTTTCCGAAGGTAGTTCGTAAGAAAGCAGTCATTCTTCCAAATCCCATTAATCCGCTGTTTTTGAAGAAACGATATACTGGGGAAAAGGAAGATGTGATTGTGGCAGCAGGAAGATTGGATGAGAATAAGAATCATGCCATGCTCATTCATGCTTTTGCAAAAATCGCAGGGGAATACCCAAATACGAAGCTGATAATCTATGGTGAAGGAGAAAGCAGAGAGAAGCTGGAAGCCTTAGTCGAGGAGAAAGGGCTTGCCGATAGAATCTCCATGCCAGGCAGCGTGACAGATATTGCCGATCGAATCTGCAAGGCAAGAATCTTTACACTGACTTCGAATACGGAAGGAATGCCTAATTCCATTATGGAAGCTATGGCACTCGGGATTCCGGTTGTATCAACGGATTGCCCTTGTGGTGGTCCTGCGACCTTGATTGAAGATGGTGTGAATGGATTGTTAGTTCCCGTTGGTGATGCCTTTGCCTTATCCGATGCGTTTAGAAAAATTTTATCGGATGCAGAGTTTGCAGAAAAGTTAGGAGAAAATGCTTATAATATCACAAAAGAACTAAATCCTGACAAAGTAAACAGTGAATGGAAGAAGTATTTATCACATATTGCGAAGAAGTAAGACCACATGGATGGTCTTTTTCTTTTGGGTGATTATGGGGATAGACTGGATAAAAGAGGGAAACATTGAAAATAAGGGGCAATTATGTTATTATCTAATGATGGAATTGTGTATGCAGAATCAATATGTATAAGATATAAGGATTCAAGGATAGGAGTGAGAGGGCATGTGTGGAATCGCAGGATTTTGTAATCATCCTAAGAATTGGAAAGAAAATATAGAGAAGATGAATGAGAGAATGTATCATCGTGGACCAAATGCTGGAGGCATATGGGCAAACGAGGATGCAAGCGTTGTATTTGGACATAGAAGACTTTCCATTGTGGATTTGTCTGAGAATGGATCACAGCCGATGCATTCCGCATCAGGAAGATATGTCTGTGTGTTTAATGGAGAAATCTATAATTATAAGACGATCAGGGACAAGCTTCTTGCAGAGAAGAAGGTAACAGCATTTCGTGGAAGTTCTGACACAGAAGTATTACTGGAAGCCTTTGAAGCTTATGGCGTAAGAGAGACCATTGCAATGTGCAAGGGGATGTTTGCCATTGCATTATTAGATAAAGAGACAGGAAAGCTTACCTTAATTCGTGACAGAATTGGTGAGAAGCCGCTTTATTATGGCTTTGTCAATGGAAGCTTCGTATTTGCTTCAGATTTGGGAAGTATTGCAGCCCTGGAGGATTTTCATAACGAAATTGATACCAAGGTGCTTCAGATTTATTTTATTCATGGTTATATTCCGGCACCGTATTCTATTTATCAGGATATCTATAAGTTGGATGCAGGCTGCATGATAGAAATAGATGCACCATATAAGGAGCCTAAGATTAGTACCTACTGGTCAGTCAGAGAGGCTGCAAAGTATGGACAGGCGCATCCGTTTAAGGGAAGCAGAGAGGAAGCCGCAGATGAACTGGAAAGATTGTTAAAGGCATCCATTAAAGATCAGATGGTAGCAGATGTTCCAGTTGGAGCCTTTTTATCGGCAGGAATTGACAGCAGTACCACTGTGGCATTGATGCAGGCGCAGTCTAATCAGAAGGTAAGAAGCTTCACGATTGGTATGGATGATCCTAAGTACAATGAAGCTACTTTTGCTAAGGAGATTGCAAAGCATTTAGGAACAGAACATACGGAGCTTTACATTACAGAAGAGGATGCAAAAGCAGTCATTCCGAAGCTTTCGTGGATGTTTGCAGAGCCATTTGCAGATTCTTCACAGATTCCGACTTATCTGGTAAGTAAGATGACAAGAGAGCATGTAACCGTATCCTTAAGCGGAGATGGTGGTGATGAGCTATTCTGTGGTTATATGACTTATCCGTCTATTGATAGAATCTGGGGAAAGATGCAGGGTGTTCCGTATAGAGTAAGAAAGCTATGTAGTGATTTGCTGATTCACTGCCCGTTTGGAAAGAATAATCAGGTACTACAGACGAAGGCATATTTGCTTGGTGCTAAGAGTCCTGAGCATCTGTATGAACTTTCTAATGCACAGGAGGCTTCAAACCTGGATATTGCATTGGAGAAAGAAGTGTATTCCTATAAGCATAATAATAGACCTTACGGGGAACTTGAAGATACCAGAAACCGTATTATGCTGATGGATATGGAGGTATATCATCCGGATGATATTCTTGTTAAGGTGGACAGAACGGCAATGGCAGTGTCACTGGAAACAAGAGTTCCTATGCTTGATAAGGATGTTGTGGAATTTGCATGGACGATTCCTATGGAATATAAGAAGCAGGGCGAGGAAGGCAAGCTTGTCTTAAAGGATGTTCTGTATCGTTATGTACCAAAGGAAATGATGGACAGACCAAAGAAAGGCTTTTCCATTCCAATCATGAAGTGGCTCAAAGAGCCAGAGCTTCGTGCATGGGCAGAAAGCCTCATTGATAGAAAAACATTAGAGCAGCAGGGAATCCTGAATCCAGATGCCGTTTGGAGAATCTGGAAGGATTATGTGGAAAATGATAACTGGCGAATTCAGATTTGGTATATCTTAATGTTCCAGAGCTGGATGTGTGACATTTATCATAAATAGAGGATTGGCAGGAAATGAAGTTAAAGAATAAGATATGTTTACCCGAATGGCTTACAGCAGGACTTGCCTTTGTGTATTATTGGGTTTTGGCATTGTATAAGCTGATGGATGCACCAATCTGGCAGGATGAGACGATGGAATTTTATTGTTCCATTCCAGTAAAAGGTGCGATTCAGGGTATCACACAATATGAAACCATGTATGAGAGAATGGCTAATATTCAGCAGCAACCGCCACTTTATAACTGGGTAATGTGTTTATGGCTGCAAATCAGCGAGGATGGATGGTGGTATCGCTTTTCCAGCGTAGTAATGGTATTTATCGCGGTAATCGGACTGTATCTGGTTATGAAGAAGCTCTGCAACCGCTTTACCGCTACGTTGTCAGTAATTACCTTTTCCAGCATCTACATTCTCCAGTATTATGTTAAGGAAGCATCGGAATACAGTATGTTGATTATGCTCATAATCTGGACTGTATATCTGTATCTTCACATTCTGGAAAAGATAACAATAAAGAGAGTACTGGGATTTACGGTGCTGTGTGTTGTTAATATCTATACACATTATGGTGCGGCATTTGTTATGGTTCCAATGGCAATACAGTTATTGTATTACTATGTTAAGAGCAAAGAATGGAAGGCACTTAAGACCGCATTGATTTCCTATGTTGTTGCGGCAGTTGGTGCAGGAGTTCCACTTATTTTACTGTTTTTGGTTCCACAGTCGAAGAATCCTGTTTCTACCATGGGCGTGGATAAGCCGTTAGAGATAACAGGAAATAATATTATACTGGATTTCTTTGACAGTATGATGTGGGTGCTTCGCTGGTGTATGCTTGACTATGACAGAGATTGGGATAAGCTGACTTGGGCAATCTGGATTATTCTATTTGTGTTGCTCATCGTTGGTATTATTACGTATCGTTGTACGAAGCGTAAAGAACTGAAGATGTTCATTAATTGTAACATTGGTATTTATCTGGTTTATTATGTTTTAACCACACTCAATATCTATGCTTATGGCTGGTTCGGAAACCGTTATAATTTATTCATTCTTCCAATGTGGTTCATACTCATTGTTACCGTGATTTATGAGTTTTTACAGATAGTAACCCAAACTGGAAAAGAGTGGATGAAAAAGGCAGTTCCAGCATTACGTTGTGTTATTATAATGGCAACATTATTGTTCTGCTGTTATGGTGTAAAGAGAATCAATGATCACTGGATGAAGATGGACCTTAGAAGCGTAGTGTCTATCTGGTATGAGGATGAAGGATATGAGATTCCAACTTATGTAAACTTCCATCAGAGATATCCGTTTGTATATTATTTTACCCATGATGAGGAATTTAGTGAGGATAAATGGGAGAATGTATACTGTAGTCAGAATCTGGATTCTTTACAGTATTCAGCAGAGGAATGGTTGGAATTTCTGGAAACGGAAGTGTATCCGGATGGATTGCCAGAGAAACTTTATGTGGTTTCGGGGCAGGTGGATACCATTGCAAAAGCACTGGAAAGCTATGGTTATACCATTGAGGAGCAGGTAGATACCACTGCTGAGCTGTTACTTCTGACAGCACCGGAGGGTGGAATAAAAGCAGCGGAGTAATATTCATAGATATAGAGAGGTATCGCTTATGATAATCATACATGTTATGGGAGGACTTGGAAACCAACTGTACCAGTATGCGATGTATGAGAAATTAAAGAGCATGGGGAAAGCAGTAAAGCTGGATTTCCATGCATATACAGAAGAAGCAGGAGAAGAGAAAGAATGGCGAAGCCTAGAGCTTACCCGTTTTGAAAATCTGGAATACGAAGTCTGTACGAAAGAAGAAAGAACGAAACTGCTGGATAACAGCATGGCTTTTTCAGACAGACTCAGGAGAAAGCTTTTGGGCAGACAGGATAAGACCTTAAAGGATGACGGAAAGTATATGCCTGAACTTTTTTGCCAAGATAACGTTTATCTGTATGGGTTCTGGGACTGCGAGAGGTATTATGTGGACAGAATAGAGAATCTTCAAAGAAAGCTGGTATTTCCACAAAGTACAAATCCTAAGAATTATGCCTGTATGGAGCAGATGAAACAGGAACAGGCAGTCAGTGTTCATATCCGCAGAACGGATTATCTGTCCGTGGCAGATGGAAAACGTTATATGGGAATCTGTACGGATACGTATTATGAGAAAGCAATGCAGTATATAAGAGAGCAGGTGGAAAATCCAGTCTTTTATATCTTTTCCGATGATGTGGAATATGTAAGAGCGCATTATCAGGGAGCGGATATCCGTATTGTAGATTGGAATACGGGAGAGGACAGCCTCTTTGATATGCAGCTGATGAGCCAGTGTAAGCATAATATTTGTGCGAATTCGACCTTTAGCTTCTGGGGCGCCAGACTGAATCAGAATACAGATAAGCTTATGATCCGCCCTCTGAAACATGATAACTATGAGACGATAACAGCAGACCAGATGCATGAAAACTGGCCAGGCTGGATATTAATAGATGCAGAAGGAAATATTTGTTAATGACACAGCAGAAGGATGTAATATCCATTATTGTTCCTGTTTATAACATGGAGCAGTATTTGGAACGTTGTATGAATTCCATATGGCAGCAGACCTATACGAATCTGGAAATTATTTTAGTAGATGATGGTTCTACGGACAAGTCTTCACAGATGTGCGATGAGTATGCGAGAAAAGACAGCAGAATCAAGGTTGTTCATAAACAAAATGGTGGACTGTCAGATGCCAGAAATGCAGGACTTGCCATTGCAAGCGGAGCATATATCGGATATGTAGACAGTGATGACTGGATTGAACCGGATATGTATGAGAAGATGTATCAGGCATGTGTGGAACATGATGCGCAGGTTGCAGTCTGTCGATATGCACAGGTATATAAGGACCATACGATACAAGGCGGAAATGACAAAGTGACTGCTTTTGACAGGGAAGAGCTTCTTAAGATCTATATTGGCGGTCATGATGATTATATTATCTATAATTCGGTATGGAGCAAGCTCTTTGCAAGAGAAATCGTAGATGGTGTACCGTTCCCGACAGGTAGAAACTCTGAAGATATCATGTATACGACGAAGGCTTTTTGTAAGGCTGACAGAGGCGTTTACATCGACAGTTGTCTGTATGATTATGTGCTGGACCGTGATGGAAGCATTATGAATGTAAAGCGTGGCGAGCGAATGTTTCAGGATGAGCTTCCTTTCTGGAGGGAACATATTGCTTATATCAGAGAGCATGTTTCAGAAAAGATGGGAGATTTTGCGGCATATCATTATTATCGAAGGCTGTTATTCTACTATATGGATTGGAAGAAGGAATCAAAGCAGGTACGTGGTGACTATGCAAGAAGGATTGCAGAGGAATTAAAGAGTAACCGGCAGGAGATTCAAAGAATATACAACAATGATTTTATAGCAGCAGGTGACCGTGCCAGAATGAAGCTTGCATTGGCAAGTCCGGAGCTTTACAGTTGCATAACAAAGGGATATGAAAAGGTAATCATTCCCTTGAGGAGTAGAAGCTAGAGCAAAGGAGCAGATATGCTTTTTAATTCTTATATCTTTATCTTTTTGTTTTTGCCATTGGTATTGTTTGGGTACTATGGACTGAATTATTTGAAACAGTATAAGCTTGCGTTGGCGTTTTTAACAGGTATGTCCATGTGGTTCTGCGGGTATATGAATCCAAGTTATCTGTTGATACTGCTGATTAGCATTCTGATAAATTATATATTGATTGAGGCAATGTCAAGGGCTAAGGGAGAACTTGGACGTAAAAGCCTTTTCCTGGCAGGTTTGGTATGGAATATAGGAGCTTTGCTTTATTTTAAGTATTTCAATTTCTTTTTGGAAAATGTGAATGTGGTATTCAAAACGGATATTGCACTGCTGGAATTGATTCTGCCGTTAGGAATCAGCTTTTATACATTCCAGCAATTGTCTTATGTCATTGACTATTACAAAGGAGATTGCGAGAAATACGGGTTCTTGGAATATACGGCATATGTAACCTTTTTTCCAAAGCTGATTCAGGGACCGATTACGTATCATCATGAGCTGATACCACAGTTTCGCAAGATTGAGAATAAAAGACTAAATTATGATAATTTAGCAAAGGGAATCTATGCATTTGCATTAGGTCTTGCCAAGAAGGTACTGCTTGCAGATACGCTTTCTAAGGTTGTTACGATTGGTTATGGCAGCATTCATGAGTTAAATATACCAAGTACATTACTTGTTATGATTTGCTATTCGCTACAGATTTATTTTGATTTTAGTGGTTATTGCGATATGGCATCGGGTGTTGGATATTTCTTTAACATCGAATTACCTGTTAATTTTAATTCACCATATAAGGCGCAGTCCATTATTGATTTCTGGTCAAGATGGCACATGACATTAACGCGCTTTTTTACAAAATATGTCTATATCCCTTTGGGTGGAAACAGAAAAGGCGCAGCCAGAACATATCTCAATGTCATGATTGTATTTCTGGTGAGTGGCTTCTGGCATGGAGCAAACTGGAGCTTTCTTTTATGGGGCGCTATGCATGGAGTATTGAATATCATAGAACGCTGGAAACCGGTTAAGACAGTATTAGCCAGGATTCCAAAGGGGATTCGTGTTGCAGGAACGTTTGTATTTGCTTCTTTTGCGTGGAGCTTATTCAGGGCAGATTCCGTGGAGCAGGCAAGAAACTTATGGAGCAGGTTCTTTGTGGCAGATTGGGGAGCGATTTATGCACCAATCACAGAAGTATTTAACGATATGACAGAGATAAAGCTGTTATATAGATTGGGACTTAGTGGTGTGATTACTTCTTATCCGGGAATGCTTCTGATTCTATTTGTCATTGTTTTGCTTCTTGCATGCTTCTTTATGAAGAACACGCAGGAAAAGGTGAAGGAGATGCGATTCACCAATGGCAGAATTTTCGTTATTGTACTGCTTATGGTATGGAGTATTTTGTCACTATCGGAAGTAAGTGAGTTTTTATATGTTAATTTCTAGGTAACTATGAAGGTATTGAATGGTTACATTTCTAGCAAGGGATTTAGAAAGTGAAAGAGAATAATCAATCAAAGAAATGGTTTAAAAAGTGCATAATATGTCTGTTTGGAACAATTTTTCTTATATTTGCTGTCGTGTATGTGTTTGATCCGTATTTCCATTTTCACAAGCCGTTTTCATTTGTATCGTATAGGCTGTATGATGAGCGATATACAAATGATGGGATATCAAGGCATTTTGATTACGATGCCATTGTGACAGGAACATCTATGGCACAGAACTTTAAGACGAGTGAAATAGATACATTATTTGGAACGCAGTCCGTGAAAGAGACTTTTTCAGGAGCAGGTTACAAGGAGCTGTCGGAGAATCTGGAGAGAGCATTGCAGCGTAATGAGAATCTCAAAACGGTGATTTGGACCATGGACTACAATGCATTTATAAGAGAGAAAGACTGGACACAATATGAAGGATATCCAACATATTTATATGATGAGAATCCATGGAACGACGTATCATATGTGTTCAATAAGTCTATTATGTATCATGGCGTATTACCGAATGTGGGAAAGACATTATTAGGACGGTCTAGTACGACTATGGATGAATACTCTTCCTGGGATAAAGAGACAGGTCTTGCATTTATCATGCAAAGCTATGACCGGTGGGAAGAGAAAGCAGACATGATAGAAGGTCTCACGGAAGAAGAAAGAGAGATGGTTACTGCTAATATCAAAGAGAACTTTGTTGATTTGGTTAATCAGTATCCGGATACGACTTTTTACATTTTTTATACACCATATAGCATTTGTTACTGGGATTTTTTAAATCAGGAAGGCATGATGAAGATGCAGTTTGAAGCAGAACAGATTGCAACAGAGTTGCTTCTTGAGTGTCCGAATGTAAAACTGTTTAACTTCTATGAAAAGTACGATGTGATTACAAATACCGATAATTATCGTGACAAGGAGCATTATTCGGCAGAAATTAATTCTAAGATTTTAGAGTGGATGGCTTCTGAAGATGGACTTGTAACCAAAGATAATTATTTGGAGCGTTTAGAAATAGAGAAGGAATATTATCTGAATTACGATTACGAAAGTATTTTCAGGTAGCTTATAGACCTAAGGAGGAAAAAGATGGAAATCTTAAAAAAATTGAACTACATTTTGAATAAGAGTCAGAAGAAACAAATTGGAGTTCTGGGTGTTATGATTTTTATTGGAGGATTATTGGAGACATTAAGTGTTTCTGCAATGCTTCCTGTTGTTATGGCAATTCTTAGCCCGGATGCCATAGCCCAGAATAAGTATGGACAAAAAGTAATGAATTTCCTGCATATTGAGGACGCACAGGACTTGGTGATACCATTGCTAGTTCTATTAATTGTAATGTACATCATTAAGAATCTTTACTTATTAGTGCTGGTAAATGAACAGAACCGTTTTATTTGTACGAATCGAAATCAGTTAATCAGCAGAGTTCTTCGCGAGTTTTTAAACAGACCGTATGAATTCTATCTGGATGCAGATATTCCAACCGTTTTTCGTTTGACAGACAGTGACATTCCGAATGTATTTAATATGATTATGGCAATCATTTCCTTAGTATCGGAATCGGTAGTATTTGTACTGTTAAGCTGTGTTCTAATAGCAACAGATTGGAAGATGACCTTATTTGTAGTAGTTGTATTAGGATTCGTTACTTTACTTATGTTAAAGGTATTGAAACCAAGATTATCAAAGCTTGGCAGTAAGAATCAGGCAATTCAGTCAAGAATTGCAAAGTGGAGAATTCAGGCTATTTATGGTATTAAGGATGTAAAGGTTCTTCACAGGGAAGCTTTTTTTGCAGATAATTATGAGAATACCGGTAAAGTTGGAGCCGGCTATGCAAGAAGATATTCTGTTATGAATAATGTGCCAAGATTAATGATTGAAACCTTATTTATGACAAGTTTTATTTGCTATTTGATCGTATATATTCTGGCAGGAAATGATGTTATGGAAATGATTCCATTATTATCTGTATTTGCGTTGGCAGCGATGCGATTAATGCCTAGTGCAAACAGAATCAATACGTATATGACAGAGATTGCGTACCAAAAGCCATGTCTGGATTATGTATATGAGAATATGAATATTAATGCAATAAGCGAGAAAACAAATCCGAACTTGTTATCTAAGGATTCTACAGTAGAGATTAAACTAAGAGATAAGATTGAGTTAAAGAATATTGTGTATGCTTATCCAAATACAGACAAGCTGATTTTTGACCATGCACATATGGAAGTGCCTTATGGTAAGTCGGTTGGTATTATGGGACCATCCGGTGCAGGTAAATCCACGATTGTTGATATCTTACTTGGATTATTGAGAGTTCATGAGGGTTCGATTACCTGTGATGGTGTGAATATCTTTGATAACTATCCGGCATGGCTTGCACAGATAGGCTATATTCCACAGGCTATTTATCTGGTGGATGAACCAATTAGAAATAACATTGCTTTTGGTATTGCAGATGAAGAAATCGATGATGAAAGAATCTGGCAGGTATTAGAGGAAGCACAGTTAAAAGACTTTATTAAGACTTTGCCGGAAGGCTTGGATACAACAATCGGTGACAGGGGTGTCAGACTTTCGGGTGGTCAGAGACAGCGACTTGGTATTGCAAGAGCGCTCTATCATAACCCGGAGATTTTGGTATTTGATGAAGCAACCTCTGCACTGGATAATGAAACAGAGCAGGCTGTTATGGAAGCAATCAACAGCTTCCATGGCAAGAAGACGATGGTCATCATTGCGCATAGACTTAATACCATTGAAAAGTGTGATATTATTTATAAAGTGGAAGATGGAAAAATTGAACAAACTTCATTACATTAAACTTTTAAGCAAAAAGAGGTAATATAAATGTTAAAACATGCTTATTTGCTATTAATTCATGAAAATACATTTGTTTTAAAACGATTAATTCAATTATTGGATTATGAATATAATGATATATTTATTCATGTTGATAAGAATAGTAAATTTGTTAATGTTGAGGAGATAAGAAGATGGGCAAAAAAGTCGAAAGTGGTTATTCTAAAAAAATATAAGGTATTTTGGGGAACTAATAGTATCTCATTAGCAGAAATTGAATTGTTGAAAATGGCAGTCAATACGAGTAAATATGCTTATTACCACTTTTTGTCAGGTGCAGATTTACCAATAAAAACACAGCAAGAAATTCATGAGTTCTTTGATGCAAATCAAGGAAAGGAATTTATCCATTTTGGAACAAAGCAGTACCAGCAGGATATAGCATGTAGATATGTTTCCTATCATTTCTTTTCGAAACAACTTGGTAGAAAACGTGATCCGTTTTGGCGCAATTTAGAAACATATTCTCTTGCAATTCAAAGAAGACTCAACATTGATCGAACTAGAAATGTTTCTTTTGAATTTTACGGAGGTGCAAACTGGTGTAGTATTACAGAACAGTTCGCGCAGTATGTTGTTTGTAAGTGGAAGAAATATAGCAAAGCTTTTCGTTTGACTCAAATTAGTGATGAATTAATATGGCAAACAATGATTATGGATTCACCATATAAGAATAATTTGTATATATCAGACTTCGAAGATAACTATAAAGCATGTATGCGTTATATTGATTGGAAACGAGGAACACCTTATGTATTTCGAAGTGAAGACTTAGATGAAATTTTACACGCAGATGAAATGTTTGCAAGAAAATTTGATGAAAAAATCGATAAGAGTATTGTTGATGAAATATATCAAAAATTATCTAAAGTAACAGAAAAAGTCGGAGAATAGAGAAGAAGGGTTGAAAAATGATATTGGCAACCGAATTATTAAAAGGACAGGGACTGGGAAATCAGCTGTTCTGTTATATTGCGACCAGATGTCTGGCATTGGAAAAGGGATGGGATTTTAGCATCTTAAACCGTGAAATCCTTGCCAATAACATCCATAGTAATAAGGGTATGTATTTCATGGACTTAGATTGTGGATTAGACCTTACAAAAGAGGATTTTAAGAAAGTTTATCAGGAGAGAGAGGACAGAATCTTTTTAGGTAATTCCAAGCATGATATCGAACATGGCTGTTATATTACGGGAGCAGATGAGAAGCTCTTTGAATTGGATGAAACGACACTTGTATATGGTAATCTTCAGGATGAGTCTTATTTTGTAAAGTATAGAGAAGAGATTAGGAATTGGATGAAGGTAAAGCCGGAATATGATGATTATAAGTATTCCAGAGAGAATCTGTGTATTATCAACATCCGTGGAGGTGAATACACTAGCAACCCTGAGCTGTTCTTAAGAAGAAAATACTGGCTGGATGCCATGAAAGTCATGAAAAACAAGCGCTCGGACATGGAATTTATGGTAGTGACAGACGACATAGAAGCAGCAAGAAGAATTCTACCGGAGGTTCCGGCTTTTCATTTTGATTTAGCAGGAGATTATACGGCAATTAAGAATGCACAGTATCTTATTTTATCGAATTCCACGTTTGCATTTTTCCCGGCCTTTACCAGTGAGACCGTAAAGTATGTCATTGCACCGAAGTATTGGGCAAGACATAATGTGTCCGATGGCTATTGGGCATCGGAGCAGAATATTTATTCTGATTTTGTCTATATGGACAGAAAGGGAAAGCTCTTTACGGCACAGGAATGCCGCAAGGAACTGGAAGAATATAAGAAGAATTCTAAGAGATACAAAGAAATTGGGAAGAAATTGCAGGGAGCACAGCTAGCAACGGCAAGACTCCATGCAAAGTATTTGATTTATCAGGATTTATTTTTCAGAATGTTACGTTCGTTAAAGCGTAGAATGGGAATATAACAGGGAGGAGACACAGACTATGGGATATTATTTAAATCCAACGACAAAAGGTTTTCAAGACAGTCTTAATTCAGAGATATATGTTGACAAAACAGGACTTATCGAGCAGTTGAACCGTTTGATAAATACAGAACAAAGATTTGTCTGTGTCAGCCGACCGAGAAGATTTGGTAAGTCGATGGCTATTAAAATGCTGTCAGCTTATTATAACGCAGAAAGTGATTCGGATCAGTTATTTAAAGATTTGGAAATTGGCAAGGCTAAGAGCTATAAGAAGCATTTGAATCAATATGATGTGATTCGTATTAATATGACGGAATTCATTGGAAGAACGTATTCTTCTGAGGAATTGTTAAAACAGCTCGAAATAAGAGTGATAAAAGAATTCAAAGAGAAATATCCGGATATCGTAGATGAGACAAATGAAAGTTCGTTGTCTTGGGTTATGCAGGATGTTTATAGAAGAAATGAAAGATATTTTGTTATATTAGTAGACGAATGGGACTGCATCTTCCGAGAATACAAGGACAAAAAGGAAGAACAGGGAAAATATCTTGATTTTCTGCGTAATTGGCTTAAAGATAAAGAATACATCTCTCTTGCCTATATGACAGGAATCCTGCCAATCAAGAAATATGGAACACATTCTGCATTGAATATGTTTACGGAATACTCTATGACAAATGCAGGACAGCTTGCCGGATATTTTGGCTTCAATGAAAAGGAAGTAAAAGGGTTGTGCGAGCGATATGAAATGAGCTTTGAAGATACAAAGACTTGGTATGATGGTTATCATCTGGGGAAGGTTGCATCCATTTATAATCCGAGGTCAGTTGTGGGGGCAATGCTTGCGAATGCTTTTGATACTTACTGGAATCAGACCGAGACATTTGAAGCATTACGAACATATATTGATATGAATTATGATGGATTGAAGGATGCTATCATACGAATGCTTGCAGGAGAACATGTACAGATTGATGTAAGAAGCTTTGTCAACGATATGACAACATTCCATAATTATGAAGATGTTCTGACCTTGCTTGTTCATTTGGGCTACCTTGCCTATGATTGGGAAAAGGAAGAAGTCTATATTCCGAATAAAGAGATTTCGAAAGAGTTTATTACAGCAATCAGGAATACTTCATGGGGAGAAATCATCCGTTCCGTAAAGGAATCGGAAGCTTTGTTGAAGAGCGCATGGGCAATGGATGCCAATGCGGTTGCAAAGGGTGTGGAAAAGGCACATTATGAGACTTCTATTTTGACATATAATGATGAGAATGCACTCAGTTATACGATTTCACTGGCATTTTATGCAGCAAGAGAGTATTATTCTGTATTTCGTGAACTGCCCACAGGAAAAGGCTATGCTGATATTGTATTTATCCCGAAAGCAAAAGCAGCAGATAAGCCTGCAATGGTAATAGAATTAAAATATGATAAGAGTGTGCAGGGAGCAATTGCCCAGATAAAGGATAAGAAATATACAGAGAGTCTTTTGGAATATAAGGGCAATTTACTCTTAGTAGGTATTAACTATGATAAAGATGCGAAGAAACACGAGTGTATCATAGAACAAATGAATGTTGATTTAGCAGAATAGAGATATAAATTTAAAGGATAAATTAGTAGGATGAAAGAAAATAAACAAAAACTACAGCTTCCACAGGTAACACTTGTAGCAATGACAAGTGTGAATGTAAAGGCAACGATTCAGGCAATGGAATACAGCATGCGTGGCATTGATTTTGGTGATGCCGTATTGATTACACATAAGAAGCCTTTTGGCTTGCCAAAGTCCATACGTTACAGTCATACAAGTAAGCTGACGAACATAGATGATTTTAATTACAAAATGGTATATGAACTAGGAGATCATATCAAGACCGATTATGCTTTGATTGTTCATGCAGATGGTTTTGTTGTGCATCCGGAAATGTGGCGGGATGAGTTCTTAGACTATGATTACATTGGCGCACCATGGCCGTTGCCAAAGGATGGAGATACCACGACTTATCGTGATATCCATGGAAATATCTGCCGTGTTGGAAACAGCGCGGGAATTCGTAGTAAGCGCTTGATGGATTTTCCCAAAATTGCGAATGTTCCATGGGAGGGAGAATATGCCTATGGAAAGATGTGGTTCTATGAGGACGGATTTATCTGCTGCAAGATAAGACACTTGTTAGAAGCAGAAGGAATGCAGATTGCTCCACTTGAAATAGCAAAGTATTACAGCCATGAGCAGATGATCCCCGAAGTGCAGGGAATTACTCCGTTTGCTTTTCATAAATGGGAAGGAACCAATGCACAGTATCCGAATTTTATCAAACCGACCATAAAGGAGCGCTGTAAAGCAGTCGCAAGGAAAATATTACGAAGGGGATAATCAGATGGTATACGATTGTTTTCAATTTTTTAATGAATTAGATATGCTTAAAATCAGGCTTCATGTTATGAGTCCTATTGTTGATAAGTTCGTTATCAGCGAGGCAACAGAGACTTTTTCAGGACTTAAGAAGCCTCTTTATTATGAAGAAAATAAGGAAATGTTTGCAGAATTTGCCGACAAGATTATTCATGTCGTTGTGGATGATACACCACAAGGCGATACCCATGACCGCGATACATTCCAGAAAAATGCGGTAACAAGAGGATTAAAGGACTGTACGGATGATGATATTATCATTTTCAGTGATTTAGACGAAATCCCAAATCCAGAGAAAATCAAAGAAATTTTAAAGGATTTTCAAGAGGATAAGATTTATCATTTTGCGCAGCGTTTATTCTACTGTTATCTCAATATGGAAGAAGTATCTGGCAATCTTTTGTCTTATGCAGGGGAATTTGAAGGTGTAGAGCGAAAGAAGTGGATAGGAACGAAGATGTGCAGCTATAAGCTTCTTCGTGAGCAGAACTTACAGCTTGGAGAACTTCGTTTCCCTGAGCGTAAGGAAATCGGTATTCGTGTGGAAGACGGCGGCTGGCACTTTGGCTACATGGGTGGCAAAGGAGAAAAGGATATCAAGAAGCGTGTGCAAGAGAAGGTAATTTCTGCTGCGCATCAGGAGTATAATTCCAGGCATGTCTTGTCCAATGTAACAGACCAGATTAAGGATGGTAAGGATATCTTCGGAAGGGATGCAAAGTTCATTCGTTGTGAGATAGATGAGAGTTTCCCGGTTTATATCAGAGAGAATCAGAAAGAGCTTTCTTATCTGATTATGCAAGAAGAAAAGCCAGTCGAGAAGACATTGAGACACATCAAGGTAACGTGTAAGAATGTGTGTTATCAGGTTGAGGTTGGGCTAAAGAGACTGGTTAAAAAGCTGATTGGCAGAGGATAGAAGAATGATTATTGCAATTAACTATGCAAATGAAGGCTTTCAAAAAGCACAGAAGCTGAATCTGGAAACGGCTCTTCAATGGGGTGCAGATAAGGTAATCGGTTATACGCCAAAGGATATGGATGAGGAATTTAAGGAGAAGAATAAAGAGATTTTATCGGCTAAGAAGGGCAATGGCTATTATCTCTGGAAACCTTATTTCCTAAATAAAGCATATCAGGAATTGAAGGAAGGCGATTACCTTATTTATACGGATGCAGGTTCCGTGTATGTGAATAAGATTCAATATCTGATTGACTGTATGGAAAAGGAACAGGTTGATTTGATGGTATTTTCGCTTGAACTTGAGATGCTGGAGAGAAAATACAATAAAAGAGATGCTCTTATTCTGATGGGATGTGATTCCACAGAATATACCGATACACCACAGTCAATTGGTGGATATGTAGTCATGAAAAAGTCTCCTTTTGTGGAAAAGTTTTTAAGGGAAGACCTGGAATATGCGCAGGATCCAAGAATCATAACTGAGAAGGAAAATACATTAGGGCAGCCTGATTATGATGATTTTGTAGTACACAGACATGATCAGGCAGTATGGTCATTGATGATAAAAAAGTACAAGCTAAAGCGTTTTCGAGATCCATCGCAGTTCGGATTAGTAAATCATTATGAGAAAGATGTGGAAGAAAGAAGTACATTTCCACAGATTATTGACTCTCATAGAATGAATGTGGAATCGTTAAAGGAATTGAAATGGCGCAGAAGTAAGCTTGGAAAATTGGTATACCGCGTAATGAATAAGCTAAAAGGATGAGAAACATGCCAAAGGTATCAATATGTATTCCGTCATACAACAATGCAGATGAGGTGAAGCATTTGTTAGAGTCCATATATGAGCAGGAATACAAAGATTTTGAAATAAATATATCAGATGACTCCACGAATGAAGAAATTGCAATGGTGGTAAAGGGCTATCAGAAACAGTATGGCACAGAACAAATCCGATATGTTCATAATGAAAAGCGATTAGGGCATATTATCAACTGGAATGCTGCTGTTAAGATGGCAACCGGAGAGTATATTAAGATCATGTTCAGTGATGACTGGTTTACGGATAGTAAGAGTCTTGGCGCATTTGTTGCTATGCTGGACGAGAATCCGGATGCTATGCTTGCATTTTGCGGCAGCAGACAGGTCATGCTGGCTGGTTCTGATGCAGAAGGGGTAAAGCATCTTACCAAAGAGAATGTAAAGGACTCTTATGATCGTCATGCATCGGCAGAATTTATCACCAGACTGGAACAGGATTATCGAAATCTGTTCCTTGGCAATGAGATAGGAACGCCAAGTGCGAGTATTTATCGAAGGGGCAAGGAACTTTCCCTTTTTGATGAGAAGAGTAATTGGGCATCGGACATGTTTTTGTATTTTGAACTGCTTAGAAAGAGCGAAAAGTTTGCATATACTACCCAACCGCTTATTTGCGTTGGTGTTCATGAGAATCAGTATACAGAAACCTTTGCAGAGAAGGACATGCGTATTTATAACGATTATCGTTATATGTATACAAAGTATCATTTGCAGGAGAGTGCAAATTGTAGAGCCTATTTTACGGAGCAGTTTGTGATTAAGTATCACAAGGGATTACAGGAAGCAAAGACACTTGGAATTGACAGCGGAATGTATTGGAAGAAGTGGTTTGCAGAGCAGAAGGAAACAGTAAAATGCTTTGTAAATGCCAGAATCCAGCGCATGAGAAAACAATAAGAGAATAAGACAATGAAAAACAAGAAGTGTATTTTATTATATATCATTTTTATCATAGCAGTATCTATTCCGGTCATGAATGACTTCCTCATTCGTGGCCATGATATTTATTTTCATTTGATGCGTATCGAAGGATTGGCACAAGGGATGAGAAATGGACAGTTCCCGGTTAAGATTCAGCCGGTTTGGTATGATGATTATGGATATTCGGTGTCCGTATTTTATGGCGATTTATTTGTATATCTGGCAGCTATTTTAAGACTGCTTGGCTTTTCCCTGCAAAATGCTTATAAAGGCTATGTTATTATCTGCAATATAGCAACGATAACAATTGCAGGCTATAGCTTTGGCAAGATTTTCAAGAACGAATATATAGGAGTATTTGGAGGTTTCTTATATAGTATGTCTGCCTATCACCTTGTCAATCTCTATACGAGAGGTGCAGTAGGCGAATATACGGGAATGATGTTCCTGCCTCTTTTGATCTATGCATGTGTATTGCTGCTTGATGAGGAGAAAAAGAAGGAAAATCTGAAAAAAGGTTCAATTATTCTAGGAGTTAGTATGGCATGTATCTTACAGAGTCATATACTGACAGCGGAAATTGCATGCATGGTACTTGTAGGAGTTGTTGTTCTTTACTGTAAGCGAGTGTTCTGTAAAGAAGTCCTGCTTGCAGGGGGAAAGGCAGTAGCTGTTGCAGTTGGTTTAAGTGCATGGTTTTTAGTGCCATTTCTGGACTATATGTTGTGTGGAGAATTCAACATAAACAGTATTCGCAATAATGATATACTGATTCAACGTCAGGGTGTATTTTTATCGCAGGTATTTGCTTTGTTTGATAATGCTATCGGACAAAGTCTTGATTTGAGTGCAGGAACACAGGGCGATTTTGCACAGGGAGCAGGACTTGGACTTATACTCGCTGTACCGGCGTTTTTGGGTTTGTTTTTCCTTGGCTATCGAACAAAGGAGGAAAAGAGAAATCAAAGAATTGCAATGACGGCTGCCTTGTTTGGTTTGGCAATGGTGGGGATGAGTACGATTTATTTCCCATGGGATTTTTTATGCAGAGTTGCAAAGATTTTTCAGTATGTGATTGTTAAGATTCAGTTTCCATGGCGTTTTACCGGAGTTGCGACTGCAGTGCTTGCATTACTTTGGTGTGCAGTTGTTTCTTATATATGGAAGCAGTATGGGCAGAAGAAAGCTGTCGTATTGGCAGCATGCGTCATGCTTGTGATGTCCCCATCAGCAGGATATTTTATGGTAGATCTGTTCAATCGTGGCGAGCGTATCCAGATTCATTCTGCTGCCGATATGGATAGCTTTGTTGCATCCGGAGAAGAATATTTACTTGTTAATACAGTGTTAGATGATTTAACGAAGGACAATCTTGCTATTACAGAAGGTATAGAAGTGTCTGATTATACGAAGACAGGAACAACCATAGAATTCCATGGTAAGAATACCAAAGAGAATACAGGATGCGTAGAGTTACCTCTTTTGTATTATGATGGTTATCAGGCAACGGCAACATTGGCAGACGGTACATGCCTTCCAATGGAGATTTCAGCCGGACAGAACAATGTAGTAAGCGTAGAATTGGATGCGGGTATGGATTGTGATATTAAGGTAGCGTTTTTGGAGCCTTGGTATTGGAGAGTGGCAGAACTGGTTTCTGTCATTTCAGTAGGCATCGTGATGTGGTACGGCTTTAGTAAGGGAGGACTAGCATGGAAGCGAAAGCAAAAAGAATAGGTGAGATATGCTTCTGGATAGCATTATTTATAGAACTTGTGATTGTGATTGTGGACAAAAGTGCATATCTCAATCCATGTGAAAGTCAGTTGTTTCGAATTACCTTTTTATTATTTGGAATCAAAATTATTACAACAAAATATTCCATGAAGGAATGGAGTTGCATATTGATTGTCGGATTGCTTGCAGCATGTTCGTATTTCATCAATGAAAAGGATGAAGCAGTACGTGCCGTTGTGTTTGTGGCTTCCTGCAAGAACATTTCCCTCAAGAAGAATATCAAAGTTATCTTCTATGTAACCATGATTGGCTGTATAGTACTGATTTTGTTATCGGTGACTGGAATTTACGGTGCAATATCTGTTACGGCAGATTATGGAAGAGAAGCCATTGAAACAAGATATACGCTTGGAATGGGTCACCCAAATGCATTGCATTGTATGATCTGGATGGTTATCACGCTTGCTATGTACCTATATGCGGATTCTATGAAGTGGTATCATTATCTGTTGTTGATGATAATTAATATTGGTACTTACCTGTTGTCAGATTCTAATACGGGAATGCTGCTTGCAACAGTAACGATTTTAGGAGTAGTAGTGCTTCGGTATATCCCACTTTTACAAAAGAGCTCATGGGTTTACATTGCAGGAGCATTTGTAGTGCTTGTTTGTATTGCTTTTTCGATACTTGGAGCTTATATGGGAAATGGTTGGAATGACAGTAGTACCTTTATGTATAAGTTGGACAAAGTATTAAATGGACGATATGAACGTTGCTATGAGGTCGAGGCTGCAAGACTTCAGAACTGGAAGCTTTTTGCGGCACCTGAGAATGAGATGTATTTTGATGCCGGCTTTGTAAGAGCATTTTACTGGTATGGAATTATACCTGGAATACTGTATGGACTTATGCATCTGTATCTAATCTGGCAGAGCTGGAAACATAAGGATTATGTGTTACTGGTTATGATTGTGGCATTTTCGATTTATAACCTGATGGAGGCACATTTTGTTTCCGTTTATTTACTTAGAAATTATCTTCTGGTATGTATGGGATATTACTGGTATCAGCCATTTGCAGAACGACAGGAGCCGGAAGGATATTTTTGGCAAGTAAAAACATTGTTAGGAAAGCATAGAGAATGAGGTCAAATATGAACATTGTAATTATTCCGGCATTTTTCCAGACAAAGAGCAGACCAACGTTAGGCAGCTTCTTTCTGGATCAGGCAAAGGCTCTTAGAAGAGCAGGACATCAGGTAACGATTCTTTATTGTGATACCTATTCTGTAAAATGTGCGAAAGAATGGCTTATTTATGAAGAACAGACCGCATCCCAGATACAGGGAATACAGATATATCGCGGCAAAAGCTTTTGTCCGATGAAGCATGGTATAGAAGGGCATAAAGAAGCATTTGCCAAGGGCATCGAAATGCTTTGGAAGAAGCATATGCAGAATCAAAGCGTGGATATCATCCATGCTCATTGTTGTGTCTGGGCAGGATATGCAGCTATGAAACTTTCAGAAAAGGTAAAGGTTCCTTATGTGATTACTGAGCATGCAACGCTTTTCCAACTCCATAAGGATACAATCAGCGCTGTAAATCATGCTGTGATTACGCAAGTTTTTCAGAAAGCATCCAAAGTAATCTGTGTCAGCAGAGCATTTGCAAAGCTGTTAGAGGAATATACGGATAATATCGAAGTAATCGGAAATGTAGTGGATTGTGAACAGTTTAAGGTAACCGGGCACAGGAATGATGGTTGCAGATTTCTGACCGTTTGCTACATGGAAGAGGAAGCACAGCTTTATAAAAAGGGAATGGACATTCTAATCAAAGCATGGGCAAGGATTGCACCCAAACACCCACAGGCAAGACTTATTGTCGGTGGTGGTGGAAAAGCACAGGAAAAAGTAGTAGAATGGACAAAAGAATACAAGGTTACAGAAAGTGTAGAATTTCTTGGAGCATTACAACGTTCACAAGTGGTAGAGCAGATGCAGCTGTGTGATTGCTTTGTATTGCCAAGCCGATATGAGACGTTTGGTGTCGTGTATATTGAAGCCTTTGCCTGTGGTAAGCCGGTCATTGCTGTGGCAAATGGCGGACCGGATGACTTTGTCCACGACTTTAATGGAATACTGATTCAGCCGGAACAGGAAGAAGAACTCGTGCAGGCATTAGAGAAAATGATCCTGACAATAGGGCAGCCGGATTCACCGTATGAGCCGCAAAGAATAGCAGCTTATGTAGAAGAGAAGTTTTCTTATAGAGCGATTGCAGAGCAGTTAGAGAGAGTATATGAGGAAGAGATTGTATGCAGGAAATCTTAGTGTCAGTACTGACACCATGCTATAATAGCGTAAAAACAATTGAAAAGACATTAGAATGTATAGAAAACCAAACATATAAAAACATAGAATATATCATTGTAGACGGTGGCTCTACGGATGGAACATTAGAAATAATCGAGAAACATCGAAGCAGATTACCAGAGCAATTCACTCTGATTTCAGAGAAGGACAATGGCATCTATGATGCCATGAATAAGGGAATTGGACTTGCAAAGGGTAAATTAATAGGTATTGTAAACAGTGATGACTGGTACGAAGAGGATACAGTGGAACAAGTTGTGAAGCATTATCAAGGCAATCCATGTGAAGTAGTTTATGGCATGCAGCGTACTTATCTGAATGGTAAGGAGAAAGCAACCTTTATCTATCATCATGATTTCCTTTCAGAGCAGATGATTACCCATCCAACCTGTTTCGTTACAAAGGATACTTATAGAGAGCTTGGTGTATTTGATTTAAAATACCGCTCCGCAGCAGATTATGACTTGATGCTTCGTTTTTATGAATCTAAGAAAGTAGTATTTACGCCAGTTTATCAGGTATTATCTAATTTTCAGCTTGGTGGAATGTCAAGCAGTCAGATTGGTGTGCGTGAGAATGCAACTATACGATATGAGCGCGGATACATGTCGAAGAAGAAATATTATTTTATAATGATAAAGAGCCGGATATATGAGAGGTTGAGTAAGAAATAGCTAGGAGAAGAACATAATGCTGGAGAAAAATATTTTACTGAATGGAAAGTGTATTTTAATAACAGGTGCAGCTGGTTTTATTGGTTCGAATCTAACAATGGAATTATTAAGAAGCACAGAGAATGTTCATATCATAGGCATTGATAATATGAATGATTATTATGATGTTTCCTTGAAAGAATTTCGCTTGCAGCAGATAGAAGAACTGACCAAATCGGTATCGGGTAATTTTACCTTTATAAAGGGAAGTATTGCGGAGAAGGAAACGATCACAAGATTATTTGCAGAATATAAGCCGCAGATAGTCGTGAATCTTGCAGCGCAGGCAGGGGTTCGCTACAGTATTGAGAACCCGGATGCATATATAGAATCTAACTTAATTGGTTTTTACAATATTCTTGAGGCGTGTCGTCATAGTTATGATGATGGAGAAAATGGAGTAGAGCACTTGGTATATGCAAGTTCTTCTTCTGTTTATGGCAGCAATAAGAAGATTCCATATGCTACAGAGGACAAGGTAGATAATCCTGTTTCCCTGTATGCGGCAACCAAGAAGTCAGATGAGCTTCTTGCTCACGCATATTCCAAGTTATATGGGATTCCATCTACAGGCTTAAGATTTTTTACTGTTTATGGTCCGGCAGGAAGACCGGACATGGCATATTTTGGATTTACGAATAAACTTGTCAAGAATGAAACGATTAAAATCTTTAACTATGGTAATTGTAAGAGAGATTTTACGTATATTGATGACATCGTAACAGGTGTAAAAGCAGTCATGCAGTGCAGTCCGCTTCCGAATGCAGACGGTGTGAAATACAAGATTTATAACATTGGTAATAATCAGCCGGAGAACCTTTTGGATTTTGTAGATATTTTACAGGATGAATTAAAGAAAGCACAGGTATTACCGGAAGACTATGATTTTGAAGCACATAAGGAGCTTGTTGGTATGCAGCCGGGCGATGTAGAAATGACCTATGCGGATGTAACACAGCTTCAGGAGGATTTTGGCTTTAAACCAGCAACCAGTTTAAGAGAAGGACTTCATGCGTTTGCAAAGTGGTATAAGGAATTTTATGGATAAGATATTAAAAATAGGCGTTATTTCATTAAATACAGAACCAAAGAATCTCAGCCAGTATTATAATTCGCAGGCAGAAGGAATCGCCAAGGCATTTGCAGAAAAAGGGCATGACGCATTGGTATATCATCTGATTCCTGATTTGGAACAGGAAGCTGAGACACAGCAAAGAAGTGGCATTACGGTAGAATATCGGAGATGCAGGCATATTGGAAAGCATGCGTTACCAGATTATGATAAGCTTGATAAGACAAGAGACTGCTACATTACCGCATCCGATAATTATATTGCATTAGGTAGCTTTTCAAAATGGTGTAAAAAGAATAACATATTGTGTCTGCCTTATATAGGTGTTGTACGAAGCAATAACGCTTCTGCATGGAAAAAAAGAGTAGTTGACATGCTATGCAACAATGTACCATATTATAAGAAGATGCCAACTGTGGTAAAGACTCCTGCATTGGCAGATTATCTGAGAAGTCAAGGAGCAGGCGATAATATACATGTTGTTCCCGTTGGACTTGACACAGAGCTGTTGAAACAGGATTATGCGAAGTATTCCATAGAAGAGCTTAAGAAGAACTGGGGATATCAGCAAGAAGATAAGGTTATTCTTTTTGTCGGCCGTATGACATCTGAGAAACAGCCTGTTAAAATGATACAGATTTTTCGAAAGCTTTATGAGAAGGATAGCACCTATCGTTTAATGATGATTGGACAAGGAGAATTGCTGAATGAAGTAGAGCAGGAAATCAAGAACTGTCAGTTGGAACAGGTGATAAGCATTCATAAAAAAGTTCCAAACGATAGAATGTGGGAATTATATCGGTTATCAGAGTGCTATGTGAATCTGAATACTCATGAGATATTTGGAATGGCAATCTTAGAAGCCATGTATTATGAAAATGTTGTAGTTGCATTAAGAGCGCCGGGACCGGAGCTGATTATTGAAGACGAGAAGACCGGCTATCTATGCGATGAAGAAGCAAGTTTGATAGATAGCGTATTAACTGTTAAGAAAGAAAGCATAGGGCAGCAGGCTCATGATAGTATAGTTGAAAGATTTCTATGGGAGAAGTCAGTAGAGCAGATGAGGAAGATTATCCAGAAATATAGATAACCTTGGAAAGGGTAAGGTAGGATAAATGCAGATAAAATGTAATGTTTTAGACAGACAATTTCAGATGTACCAGCAGGAATATGAGGATGCAGCGCTTCGGGTACTGCGTTCCGGCTGGTATGTACTTGGTAACGAAGTAAAGCAGTTTGAAGAGGAATTTGCAGCTTTTACAGGAAGAAAATATTGTGTGGGATTAAACTCGGGTCTGGATGCGTTAATTATGTCCGTGCGAGCACTCGGAATTGGCGAGGGCGATGAAGTTATCGTTCAGGCAAACACTTATATTGCAACTGTACTTGGGATTACAGAAAATGGTGCAACGCCTGTTTTTGTTGAACCAGACGAGTATTTTAATATAGATGCAGATAGAATCGAAGCAGCGATTACTGACAAAACAAAGGCGATTATGGTAGTCCATCTGTATGGTCAGGCAAGCAATATGGATCATATTGTCGAGATTGCAAAGAAACACAACCTTCCTATTATTGAAGATTGTGCACAGTCTCATGGTGCATGCTTTGAAGGGAAAATGACAGGAACTTTTGGAATCTCAGGCTGCTTTAGCTTTTATCCAACCAAGAATCTGGGAGCATTCGGTGATGCAGGTGCTATTGTAACAGATGATAAGGACTTTGCGGACAAGATTCGTATGATGCGTAACTATGGAAGCAAAATCAAATATCATAATGAGATTGAAGGAATCAATTCCAGACTGGATGAAATGCAGGCGGCATTGTTACGAGTAAAGCTGGCGCATATCAAGGAATTAAATGATGAGCGAAAGGTATTGGGAGAACGTTATACAAAGGGAATTACCAATGCCAAAATTATAAAGCCGGAAATCAGACAGGGCGCAGATAGTATATTCCATCAGTATGTCATTCGTTGTGCAGAACGTGAGAAACTTCAGAAATATCTGGAAGAACAGGGAATCCAGACACAGATTCATTATCCGATACCACCGCATCTGGCAGATTGTTATCAACATCTTGGACATAAAGTGGGAGAATATCCAATCACAGAACAGTACGCTAACGAGGTATTGAGCCTGCCACTTTACACAGGTATGACATGGGAAGAGCAGGATTACGTCATTGAGAAGCTGAATGCGTTTTTATGATAACTACGAAAGGGGTAACAAATAATGATAGAAGAATGTAAATTAATAGAATTCCCTCAAAGAGGTGATGAGCGTGGACATCTTGTCATTGTAGAGGGGAATCAGGATATTCCGTTTGATATAAAGAGAGTTTTCTATATCTATGGCTCAGATAAAGATGTTATACGTGGCAGACATGCCAACTATAATTCAGAGTTTGTCTTGATTAACGTAGCCGGAACCTCTAAGGTGAAGGTAGATGACGGAACAAATCAGAAGATATTTGATTTAGACAGACCACATATTGGAATCTATCTTCCTAAATTGGTGTGGAAGGATATGTATGACTTTTCAGAAGACTCAGTATTGCTTGTACTTGCGAGTGAGCATTATGATGCGAATGAATATATCAGGGATTATGATACATACCTTGAGGTTGCGAAAAATTTGAAAAAGTAAGAGAGAGTTAAAAATGGAAATAGTAAAATATCAGGATTCCTATGAAATGGCATGGGATCGGTTTATAAATAGAGACAGTATTAATGGTACATTATTACAGACAAGAAAGTTCTTAAATTATCATGCAGAGGGCAGATTTCAGGATCATTCGCTTATGATTATGAAAGGAAGCAATATCGTAGCAGTCATTCCAGCCAATTGTGTCATGGAAGAAGGAGAAAAAGTGTTCTATTCCCATCAGGGTAGTACATTCGGGGGAATGATTGTTGGGAAGCAATATAAAAAGATATCTGACTTAGAGATAATGATAGACTTATTTGAGCAGTATCTTGTAGAACAGGAATTTGATAAAATTGTTTTGAAGCAGACAAGTGAACTATATTCTAAGGATGAGTTTGAAATGCTTTACTACATGCTCTTTACAAGAGGATATCGATCCATGTTAGAAGTTGGGTATTACCTTGATTTAAAATCTGTATCACCTGACGAAATAGAGAAGTCTTTCAGTGCATCCAGACGACGAGATTATAGATATTCACTGAAGAATGAACTGACTTTCCATGAATTGAAGGCAGAAGAGGAAATCAAACAGTTCTATCAGATTTTATTAAACAATATGACGAAGTTTGATACAAAGCCTGTTCATACCTGTGAAGAACTTCTGGATTTATATCAAAATCGAATTCCAGAGGAAATGAGATTCTTTGGTGTATTTGAGCAACAGGAAATGATTGCAGGCGGAATGTTATTTGATTTTGGTAAAAAGGTATTTCACACTCAATATTTAGCAACGAATCAGGAAAAACTACAATTGTATCCGAATGAGTTTTTATACCATTCGCTGATTAAGCAGGCAATTGCAGATGAGTATCCATATATTTCCTTTGGAACAGCTACGTTGGAGCATGGTAAGGTCTTAAATAAATCGTTAGCTCAATTCAAGGAAGGATTTGGAACGAAACAGTTTGTGAATTATACATTTTATAAAACAATAAAGGCTTAAGGAACTTGAAAGTAGATAGGTTTTGTAATAAGGGAAAAGAGAAGATAGATGAGAAGTAAACTGGCAATTAGAAACTCGATCGTTAACTTAATTAATCAAATGATTTGTATTGTTCTGGCAATGGTTGTCAGAAGATATCTGATTTATTATCTGGGAGTAGAAATTCTTGGTGTAAATGCAACAATCGTAGAAGTAATCAACATGCTTGCATTAAGTGAACTTGGAATTCAATACTCCATTTCTTATCGGTTGTATAAGCCAATTGCAGAAGGTGATGAGGCTAAAATAGGCGAAATCTTTACCTTATTTAAGAAAGCATATCGTATTGTTGGTACAGCTATTATAATTGGAGGAATTGCCTGTATACCATTTATTCATTTGATTGTGAATACGACAATTGATATGAAGATTGTATATTTGGTCTATATTATTCAATTGACTGCAACCGCAGCAGCGTACTATGTGAACTATTATCGTACTTTGCTCGGTGCCTACCAGAATCAATATTTTTGCACGACAGTTGATATTTTCTTTAATATAGCGATTTATGCAATAAAATTCATCGTTATTATATATGCAAAAAGCTACATTTTATATCTATTGTTGCAGTTTGTTCAGCTATTCGGCTCTAACTACATTATTTCCCGGTATTGTAAAAAGAAGTATCCGTTAGTATTGAAAAAATTTGAGACAAGCAAAGAAGAAAAAGTAAATTTAATATCCGATTTGAAAGAGATTGTGCTTGGTAATATATCAGGATATGTATATCGTTCAACGGATAGTATGGTTATTTCAGCATTTTGTGGATCTTTACTAGTAGGTTTACTGTCTAATTATAAGACAATTACACAGTCAATTCGCCAATTAATAAATATCGTGAATAGTTCCCTGAATCCTACATGGGGTAATTTCTTAAGTGAGGAAAAGGACGCAAATAGGATTAAAGAGATGTTTCACATGTTTATCTTCCTGCAATTTGTAATCTGTTCCATTATGTTAATACCGATTTTAGGATTAGCGGATGACTTCGTAATCATGTGGATTGGAGAGGAATATGTTATTAGTCCTCTTTTACTGGGGCTGATTGTAGCTGATATATATATGAATACGGTGCATGAACCTAATTGTATGATTATGAGAGGGTATGGCATGTTCAAGGAAGATAAATGGATATCCGCAATGGCAGCTGGAGTAAACCTGATTTCTTCTATTATTCTTGTTCAGTTTATGGGAATAGAAGGTGTATTGCTTGGAACTTTATTTGCACTTGGAATTTATTGGATCGGAAGAAGTTATGTGGTAAATAAGAAGTGCTTTGAAGGGAAAGCTAGTGTATATATTCAGTATTGGTTGTTAAATGTAATTTATACAGTAGCATTTGTTGCGATTACTTATGCTGTAAAACATATTATCTGCTATGTAGTAATCGCAAATCCAATCTTACAATTTATCTGCCGGGGACTTGTGGCGGAACTTGTAATAGCATTGCTGATTATCATATTCTTCGGAAGAACTAAGAATATGCAGAAAGCATTTAATACGATTTTTAAGCCATATTTGCAGAAAATCCGAAAGAAAGGAAATAACAAAAATGATAAGGAATACTAAAGAATATGGTGGTTATCTTCCATTAGAGTTATCGCGTGGGCAGGAATATTATCAGATGGAACATGTTATAGCTTTAAATAAAGCCAGAAGTGCTATTCTTTTAGCAATACAAGATGGTTCCTTTGAGAAAGTTTATCTGCCAATATTTATGTGTCCTTCTGTTGCAGAGTTTATTCAGCGAGAATCAGACATTCAAATTGAGTATTATAGCATTGATGAGAAATTTTTACCTCCCGATATCATATTGAAAGAAAAGGAATGTATGTTTTGGGCGAATTATTTTGGCATTGCTAAGAAAAGCGATATAGAAATGCTCTCAGGCCGATATGGTTCGCAATTAATTATCGATAATACACAAGCCTTTTTTCATGAACCGTTTGGTGATTCCTACTTTGTTTATTCGTGTAGAAAATTTTTTGGCGTAAGCGATGGCGCATATCTTTACCAAAAGAATCTTAGAAAAAGAGAATTAGAAAAAAGCTCTTCTAGTAAGATTGATTATTTATTACAGGTATATGAGCTGGGAACAAATGAATTGTATCATGAAAGTCTCCTGAATGAGGAGAAAATTGAGGATGAAACAATATTAGAAATGTCTTTATTAACGCATCGTATATTGGAATCTGTCGACTATGCTTCGGTTCAAAAGAAAAGAACAGACAATTTCAAGGCGCTGCATCATACATTATCTGATTATAATGAGCTTGAAATCCCTTTAGAAGGTATCAATGCTCCTATGGTTTATCCATTTTTGGCTTCAAATGATTTATTAAGAGGCAAACTGATTGAGAATCATGTTTATGTTCCTCAATGGTGGAAAGCTGTGCTGGAAAGTAATGAGGCAAATCTGTTTGAGAAGAAACTTTCAAAATACTTAATACCATTGCCAATGGATCAGCGGTATTCAGAACAAGACATGGAAGCGATAGCTCAGATTGTAATATCATGCCTTGAAAAGTAGAAGCGCTATAAGGATGAAAGACGAGGAAAAGAATATGGATGTATTAGTAAGTGCAGTTGTTTTGACTTATAATTCGTCAGATACGGTTATAGAGACATTAGAAAGCATAAAGGCACAGACGTATAGCCCGTTAGAATTAGTAATTTGTGATGATTGTTCTCAGGATGAAACGAAGAGCCTGATAGAAGAATGGCTGAAAGAGAATGAAAGTAGATTTTATAATGTGAAAAGAGTATATGCCGAAGCAAATACTGGTTTGTCAGGCAATATGAACAGAGGATTGCGGGAAGCATCAGGAAAGTATATAAAATATATGGCAGCAGACGACTTATTATCACCTGATGCGATTGAAAAATATACGGAATTTGCACAGACACACGATAAAGTAATACCGATTGCAAAAGTGTGGTTGATAGCAGAGGATGGAAAAGATGTTTCATCAGTACAGAGCTATTGCGAAAAGTGTTATATGACAGCTAAGGAAAATAGAGAGATACAATATAAAAAGATGCTGTTTACGAATTGGATCGTTGCATGTGCTGCTGATTTCTTTGAAAGGAAGGTACTGCTGGATTTAGGAGGATATGATGAGCATTATAGATTAATAGAAGATTATCCTATGCATATGAAGCTACTTAAAAATGGATACAGCTTCGGATTTATAGATGCCGAGCTCACAGGATACCGTGTTTCAGCAAGTTCCATAACAGGTTCGCGTGCGCAAGAACTGAAAAGAACAGAAATGAAAATATTCTTCAGACAAAAATTTTGGTATATGTTTCAAAATGGAATGGGCTGGGAAGCAATTAAACAGACAAAATATTGGCTGAAGATTTTTTTAAGTATAAAGAAGGGACAGTAGGATGGGGCATCATAAGAAGAATCATTATTGTATTGTTACAATAGCAGGTGGATTAGGAAGCCAGATGGCAAAATATGCTTTTTATATATTGTTGAATAAGAAGAGTAAAAATACAATCAACATGATTGATACTTATTTTTATCAATATCAAGAGGCTTGGAACGGTTATGAATTGAATAAAATATTTGGAATAGAGGCACCGGATATTACTACGCTATATGATGTAAATGAACCACTAGTGCACGATTATTTTAAAAAGGCATCAGAGTTCTTTATGAAAGAACAGCCTGATGAAGAAATTATACGTGTAAGCAGAGGAGAATATACTTACTACAATTCTTCGTTGGCTAAAGTTAAGAAGTTACGTGATAAAGTACTGTTCAAGCTCAGATATGAATATTTGACAAGGTTCATGACGAAAAAGTATGGCTATGTCAATGATCGGTATAAGAGCAATTGGTATCGTTTGAATGCAAATGTCTATTATGATGAATTTAATTATACATCAGACAAATATTTTAAAGAAATTAAAAATGAAATCATGGATACGTTTCAATTCCCTGATTTCACAGATGAGAAAAATCAATTTTATAAAGAACAAATGCTTTCGGAAGAATCTGTTGTATTGCATGTAAGAAGAAGTGATCATATGTATGATAATGGCTTTTTATACGAGGATAATTATTATCAGAAGGCAGTCAGATATATGAAAGAAAAGATAGCTGCCCCCGTTTTTTATATTTTTTCTGATGAACCGGATTGGTGTCAGACAAACAAAGAAGAATTAGGGCTAAGTGAGTTGGATAAGATTGTTTTCGTAGATTGGAATAAGGAAGAGGAAAGCTTCCGCGATATGCAGCTTATGACTTATGCAAAGCATAATATTCTGGCTATTAGTTCATTTAGCTGGTGGGGCTATTATCTAAGCAAACGAGAAGATAAGATTGTATGTGCTCCGAAGGGATTTTGGCTTGAGGCGAAGAAACATTTCTAAAGATAGGGGCTTAAGTTAGATGCTTTTTAATTCAATCGATTTTATGTTCTTTTTTCCAATTGCAGTATTGGGATATTATGTAGTGCCTAAGAAAATTCGATATATATGGCTGCTTATATGCTCCTATTATTTTTATATGTCATGGAATCCTGAGTATGCATTATTGATGTTAACATCTACAGTAATTACCTATTCGGGAAGTAGAATAATAGGGAGTTCAAGAGTAAGTAATTTATCAGGTATACGTAGAAAAGTAGTTCTGATAGTTGTTTTGGTCGCAAATTTAGGAATATTGGGATACTTTAAATACAGTAATTTCTTCATTGAATGGATAACCATTTGCTTACAGAAGATAGATATTACAGTTAATATTCCGAAAGTAGATGTTTTATTACCGGTAGGCATATCATTTTATACATTTCAGGCATTAAGCTATTCCATTGATGTATATAGAGGAGATATAAAACCAGAGAAGAATCTTTTAAAATATGCTCTGTTTGTTTCTTTTTTTCCACAACTTGTTGCAGGACCAATTGAACGTTCAAAGAATCTATTGTCGCAGATTCAGGAAGACTCAAGAAGAAAAGTAGATTATAGAAGAATATTTCAAGGACTTTTATATATGCTTTGGGGATTGTTCCTGAAAATGGTAATAGCCGACAGGATTGTCAGCTTGGTAGATACCGTCTTCGAGCATTACTACTTATATGGTGGAGTGGAGCTCGTTGCAGGAGCAGCAGCTTTTGCAATTCAGATATATTGTGATTTTGCAAGTTATTCTATCATTGCAATTGGGGCAGCGAAAGTTTTAGGATATTCTTTAATGGAAAATTTTGATGCTCCGTATTTATCAAGAAGTATAAAGGAATTCTGGAGAAGATGGCATATTTCATTAAGCTCCTGGTTTAGAGATTATCTATATATTCCTTTAGGAGGTAGTCGTTGTACAAAAATACGCAGGTATTTTAATCTTATGGTTACATTTCTGGTGAGCGGATTATGGCATGGCGCAGCAATGACATATGTTGTATGGGGAGGAATTCATGGAGTATTTCAGATAGTAGGCGATATACTACAGCCCATGAAAAAGAAGGTCATAGAGATATGCCGTGTCAATACCGAATGCTTTAGCTATAAGCTGGGACAAACAGTAGTAACCTTTATTTTAGTAGATTTTGCGTGGATTTTTTTCAGAGCAGATGGAATAAAAGTTGCATTATCTTATATTAAGAGAATCTTTATTGATTTTAATCCATGGGTACTATCAAATGGAGGATTATATTCATTAGGGTTAGATAGAACAGAAATGAATATATTGCTGGTATCCTTGCTGATACTGTTTCTTTCGGACTTACTAAAGTATTATAAGCGTATATTTATTGTAGATTTTGTTTTAGAACAAAATGTGATTTTTCAATATCTTTGTATTGTACTTTTGTCTTTGGCGATAATCATCTTTGGTGCATATGGTCCTGCATTTGACGCACAGACATTTATATATTTTCAATTTTAGGGAGACATTAGATGAAAAAAAATTATGCTTATGCAATGGGTTTAATAGTTGTTTTAATAATAGCAATAATAGCTTTTCATAAAGTGTTTTCTTTTAAGTCTAATGATGGAATTTATCAGATGAAGACCTTTTATGAGCTTGAGGAAGATACCGTAGATGTACTTGTTTTGGGAAGCTCACATGCGTTTGTGAATATAAATCCGATGATTATCTGGGAAGAATCAGAGATTGCAACTTTTGAATTATGTGGTTCTATAGCACCGTTATGGAATAGCTATTATTTTTTGCGTGAAGCATTAAAGAAACAATCTCCTCAGTTGGTTATTCTTGAAGGGTTTGGATTGACTAAAGAGGAAGAGTATGCCGATGATAGTAGAGTCATTAAGAATGTATATGGTATAAAATCCATAACTAATAAGCTAGGAGCATTAATGACTAGCGTACCAGAAGATAGGTGGCTGGAATTCGGTTTCGAGTACATTCAATATCATAATCGATATAAGAATTTAACAGCAGCTGATTATAAACCGTATCTTGATGATAAAGCATATTATTCATCATGGAAAGGATTTGGAGAAGGATATGCGGCATATTCTTTTGAAAAGCCACAGGTTGTTAATGATGGCACCAGAATTGAGCTTGCAGAAAAGCAGGAAGAATATTATCGTAAGATTATAGAATTGTGCCAGCAAGAAAATATTCCCTTGCTGATAGCAGTTGTTCCATATGTAAATTATGACGAAGGGCATATGGGCATCTATAATACAGCAAAAGATATAGCAGAGGAATATGGTGTAGATTTTTGCAATTTCAATGAACAATATGAGGAAATCGGAATTAACTGGGATACGGATTTTATGGATGGTGACCATATGGGATACATTGGTAATGTCCGCTTTTCCCGTTATTTAAGTAATTATTTAACAAGTCATTATCAATGGAAGGCGCATACGGATGAAAGAGAAAAATATGTATCATGGGATCATGCATTAAGATACTATCAAAATAATCTGATAAACTTTGAAATATCACAGATTCAAGACATAAACAGCTATAGTGATATGATACAAAAGCTACCGGAACATTATACGATTATGATTTCTGTAAAAGGAAAGATGATTGAAGGTGATTCTTGTAAGAATATGAAAAGTTTGTTAAACACTTGGGGAATTTCAACAGATGAGGCAAAGTATAATTGTGCATGGGTTATAAGTGATACGGGAATTCAGTGTGTAAGTAAAACAGATTATGGTTATTATTGGGCAGATCGGTTTGGAGATAAGGAATTATTAGTTGATCAAGGTGGAATATACTGGAATAAGAAAAATTATCAGAAGAGTGAAGAGGGTATCAATATCGTCATTTTTGATGAGGAAAGCCAAGTGATAGCTGACTCAGTAGGGATTATTGGTAACAGCTTGGTGAGATAAGGTGGGAAAATTATGAGAGAAAACTGGAAAGAGAATAAAAATTATTATTTTGTTATTTTTGCAACCATGGTAGCACAGGCGATTCGCTACTTCCCTTTTAAATTCGGGGGCTGGAATCAGATTATGTTATCGTTCTCTTATCGATATGGTTTTATACAGAGAGGCTTTTTGGGGACAATTTTAGATGTGATTTCTACAGTGTGCCATATCCCGTGGGGGTATATGAGATATATTTACGGAATATTTACGGTGTCATTTTATACCATAATATATTTCTATATTATTTATAAGGCATTAGGAAGCGAAAAGAATGCGGATGTGAAATTCTTTTTTAAGGGGTTGGCGTTAGCCTTCTTTATGGGACCTGGCTGGGTAGCAAATTATAGTAACTTTGCATTGACAGATGTGTGGATTGAAATGTGTTCGTTATTTGCTGTTTATTTGCTTGCAAAGAATAAGCATGTCTGGCTTTCTGTTGTAGTATGTTGCATTGGTGTTTTGATTTATCCAGCATATGTTTTTACTTATTGGAACCTAGTGCTGGCATTTTTAGTATATCAGGCATTTGTGATGCCAAAGAAGCAGTATAATATAAAACGATTCCTTCTGCTGTTGGTTAATGTATTATGTGTTGGTTCGCTTTTTGTTTATGTGCAATTTTATGCGCATGTAAAAGAGGGAATCTATATGGACTACGTTATAGAACGAACAGCGGAATTTGTGGATAAGTCAGCAGAAGAAGTAGCTAGCAATCATAGTGGAACGATAGCATCATTTATCTTTAAGGATATGCCGATTCGTGAAGAGGTAGAGATACCGGAGGAGAATGTTTCGACAGATGCGCAAGACATCACGCCAGTCGTGGAAGTGCCAGAAACAAATACAAATTCAAACTCATTGTTCAGTATGATAAAAAGAGTCTTTACCAGTTGGCATTTTTATATTTATGAATATGGACTGCTTTTAGTAGCTATGGCAATCCTGTTTGCACCGTTCTTTTATGAGATTTATAAGTATTGGAGATTGGCGGTAAGGTATGCGAAAGAAAATGGAACGAAGTTATACTGGTTTTATGGCTTGCTGCCATTCGGAGCGCTGACCGTTTTCCCTTGTTATTTACTTTTGAATGATTATGGAAGATATACGAATGGCGCATTTATGTATGAGTTTGCCATAATATGGCTTCTGAATCGAATTCATGATGAAAATGTAGTACAAGCGACGAAAGAGTACGTGAGAAATGTTCGCTTAAATAAGTATTATTATATCTTTTTGCTTTGTTATGCAGCTATCAATGGTACTTTTCATCAGAATCTGATTAACGAGCTAGTGTCAACCGTGGAAACATACTTGTGGAAAGTGGTTGAATTATTTTAAAGAATATCTGATATACAATAATTACTATTTGACGATAGGTGTCGAATGAGGTAGAATGTGAAAAGAGTTTGTACTCTGTTTACATTCTACTTTTTATGTTTACAGATGAATTGAGAAAGATTAAGTGGGGAAAAGCAATGAAAAAGATTAGCATTATGATACCGTGCTATAATGAAGTGGAAAATGTAGAACCGATTAGTCAGGCAGTAGTAGAAGTATTAGAGACGCAGCTACCACAGTATGATTATGAGGTTCTTTTTATTGATAATGCATCAACAGATGGAACTAGAGATAAGTTGGAGAAAATCTGTGCAGGTAATAAGAAGATAAAGGCAATCTTTAATGTAACTAATTTTGGGCAATTCAATTCTCCTTTCTATGGAATGTGTCAGACAACAGGGGATTGTACGATACCATTATGTTGTGACTTTCAGGATCCGGTAGAACTGATTCCGGTATTTGTGAAGGAATGGGAGAAAGGACATAAGATAGTCAGTGGAATTAAATCGTCCAGTAAAGAGCCAGGATTGATTTATTTTATGCGTTCTATGTATTATAAAGCGATAAAAAATATGTCCAGTGTTCAGATGATTGAACATTTTACGGGCTTTGGATTATATGATAAGACATTTATTTCATTACTAAGGCAGTTAGATGATTCGATTCCATTTATTCGAGGGATTGTAGCGGAATACGGAGCCGGTTTTAATATGACTGAGATTGAATATGAGCAACCGCAAAGAAGAGCAGGTAAAACACATAACAATTTCTACAGCTTGTACGATGCAGCAATGCTTAGCTTTACTTCTTATACCAAGGTAGGTCTTAGACTCGCAACCTGGCTTGGATTTATTATGGGAAGCTTGAGCCTTATCGTAGCAGTTGTATATTTTATCATGAAATTGTGTAATTGGAATGGTTTTCAGGCAGGTCAGGCGCCAATGATAATTGGTATATTCTTGATTGGGTCTATGCAGTTATTCTTCATTGGATTCTTGGGAGAATATATCTTGAATATTAATACGAGAGTCATTCATAGACCCATTGTTGTAGAAGAGAAGCGGATTAATTTTGATGCAGATGAGACATAAGTCTTAGAAAAAGAGTTAGGATAAGAATATGAAGAAGGTAATTACATATGGCTCCTTTGATCTGTTTCACGAGGGGCATTATAATCTGTTAAAAAGAGCAAAAGCGTTAGGCGACTATTTAATCGTTGGGATTACAACAGAGCAATATGATGAGTCAAGAGGAAAGCTCAATATTGTTGATTCTTTGATAGACAGAATTGATAATGTAAGAAAGACGGGCTTGGCGGATGAAATTATTGTTGAAGATCATTCGGGACAGAAGATAGAGGATATTCTCAAGTATGGAGTAGATATCTTTACGGTTGGTTCTGACTGGGTAGGGGCTTTTGACTATCTAAAGGATATTTGTGAAGTAGTATATCTGGAAAGAACGAAGAATGTATCATCGACATTACTTAGAACGAATAATCGTTCTATTATTCGCATTGGAATAATAGGAACAGGACGCATTGCTAAAAGATTCATACCAGAAGCGAAATATGTCAGTGGTGTTACCGTACGCAGTGTTTATAATCCACATATTACAAGTGCAGAAGCGTTTGCAAAACAGTTTGAATTAAGTCATTATACGGATGATTTGAAAGGCTTTTTTGAAGATGTGGATGCAGTATATATTGCTTCACCGCATGAAACACATTATGAGTATGCCAAGCAGGCATTGTTAAATAAAAAGCATGTATTATGCGAGAAACCAATGGCGTTTTCTAAGGCACAGGCAGAGGAACTTTATCAGATAGCTAATGAGAATCAATGTGTATTGATGGAAGCAATTAAAACAGCGTATTCTCCCGGATTTGCACAATTGGTGGCAATTGCTAAAAGTGGTACGATTGGAGAAATCCGGGATGTGGAAGCATGTTTTACCAGATTGACACAAGATGGCCTTCGTGAGATGGTAGATCAGCAATATGGCGGAGGATTTACCGAATTTGGAAGCTATACTTTACTCCCGATTATTAAGTTAATGGGAACGGATTATAAAGAAGTGCGCTTTGATAGTATCATGGCAGAGAATAAGATTGACTTATATACCAAAGCATCTTTTCGCTATGAACAGGGGTTTGCATTATCCAAGACTGGCGTTGGAGTGAAGTCGGAGGGGCAATTGATTATTGCTGGAACGAAGGGATATATTCTGGCGGAATCTCCATGGTGGTTAACAAAGTCCTTTGAAGTACGATATGAGGATCCGAATAAGGTAGACAAACATTTTGTGAAATTTCTTGGACAAGGATTACGTTATGAGATAAGTGACTTTGCTCATTTGATCTATGGACACGAGGGAAGAACATATAAGCTTACACAAGAGGAATCCATAGCTATGGCAGATGTTATGGAGAGATTTTTAGGATATAGAAAAGAGTTAAGAAGAGGTTAGTTATTGATGAATCATATAAAGGATATCTATGCGAAGATTAGTTATATATTTACGAAACGTCAGAAGAAGCAGTTGCTTGGTATGATAGCCATTCTTATAGGAGAAGCAATCTTGGAGTTAACGGGTGTTATATCGATTTATCCGTTTATTGCAGTAATGCTTAGTCCTGAGATGATTCATACCAATAAGATGTTAAGTTATTTCTATGATGCATTGGGAGTGAAGTCAAATAATGAATTTTTTGTATGGATTGCAATCGCATTGATAGGAGTGTATGTTGTTAAGAATTTATTTAATGCATTTGCTTATTATGCAAGAAATGCATTTGTATTTGATAATCAGAGGGAAATCGGTGTGAGACTGATGAAGAGCTATATGGCAGAACCATATTCCTTTTTTCTGGAGAAGAATTCTTCTGTGTTGATGCGAGGTGTCGGAACAGATGTAAACCAGTTCTTTCAGTTGGTTATGCAGTGTTTGATTATGCTGTCAAGCTGTCTGATGATGGTTATCTTTGGTGCATTTTTACTCTATACAGATTTTATATTATCAATGAGTATGATTATTGTAATGTTTCTATTCGTTACTCTTTTTGTTCGTTGGAATAAAGCAAGATCCCTCAGATATGGAAAGCAATCACAGGAATGCAGTGCTAAGCAGGGACAGTGGCTTATGCAGGCATTTGGTGGAATTAAGGAGATCAAGATTCTCAAGAGAGAACAATATTTCGTTGATAATTATTCAGGCTACTATGGTTCTTATATTCATGTACAGAAGATATTTTCTTTCCTGAATCAGATTCCACATTTGGTTCTTGAGATTTTCTGTGTCATTGTATTATTGCTTATGATTGCATTTCGTATTCTGAATGGTGAGGATGTAGCGATATTTGTTCCGAAACTGTCTGTTTTTGCGATGGCTTTATTCCGCTTATTCCCGAGAATCAGTGTGGTAAACGGATGTATTAATCAGATTATCTTTAATTATCCATATATGGATCATGTGTATGAAGATTTGAAGATGAGTGAAGAACATAAGTATACGCGAGAGGTGTTAGAGGAAGAAGGCAGGAAGGAAGATGCCTTAACCTTTGAGGATGAGATAAGGCTGGAAAATATTCATTATATGTATCCTAATACAGAGGTTGAGATTCTGTCAGGTATTAACATGAATATTCGTAAAGGGCAGGCAGTTGCTTTTGTGGGGCCGTCCGGTGCGGGAAAAACGACACTGGCAGATGTTATTCTTGGTATTTTGGAAGTGTCTGAAGGAACGATTCTATGTGATGGGAAAGACATTAGAAAGCATGCAGGTGAATGGGCAGATAAGCTGGGATATATACCACAGACGATATTCTTATCTGATGATACGATTCGTAATAATGTTGCATTTGGAATTGTGGTTGATGAAGGTGAGGATGAGAAGATCTGGGCTGCATTGGAACAGGCACAGCTTAAGGAATTCGTAGAAAGCTTACCAGAGGGGCTTGACACTAAGATTGGTGAACGTGGCGTGAGATTATCAGGCGGTCAGAGACAACGAATCGGTATTGCAAGAGCGTTGTATACCAATCCCGAGATTCTGGTATTGGATGAAGCGACATCGGCATTGGATAACGAGACAGAGCAGGCTGTTATGGAATCAATAGAACATTTATTGGGTCATAAGACGATGATTATTATTGCCCATCGAATTACAACCGTTCGTAATTGTGATGCAATTTATCGTGTTAATGATAAGAATATCGAGTTGATTACCTACGAACAGTTACAGGCAGAAGTTGAGCAGTCGGATAAGAAGGCAGACAAAGAATAGAAATAAATATAGGGGATTGATTATGACAAAACAGAAGCTGAAATTGCAAATAGGATGGGAATTGGACACAGAAACGGGAAAGTGTACGAAAGCAACTATGTGTAATATGAGTACGCTTCTGTTTTATCGCGTTTATCCGGGAGATAGCATTCGATTACAGAATCAGACATATCAGTATCGTTATACATTCTATTCGTTAGAAAGACCGGAAGAGTATATTTACACATATTCTTATCAGGAGGAGCAGCAGTGGACAACCTATGACAGGGAATGCTCAGAACAGGAATGGTTGCACCAGGATGTTATATTGAATCGGGAAGGATTTATTCGTATACAGGTTATGCGTCAGGACGGTAAGGAGCTGGAAAATGATGAGATAGAGAGTGGATGCATAGTACTGGAAACGGAAGAACAGGAAGCCAAAGACGTTCAGGCGTATCTGGAATTAGAAGAGATTCAGAAGGAACTTGCAAGAACGATAAAAACCGTGGAAGAAAGAAGGAATAGCGATAGTCTGGTCTTTACTTTATTAACGGATACCCATTATGTAGTAAATGGGAACTGGGAATTTACAGCGGCTACCATTGAGGAAGCAAATAGGAGCATCCAGCCGGATGGAATCATTCATTTGGGAGATTTAACAGATGGAAGTCTGAATAAAGAAATCTGTAAAGAGTATAGTCAGAGAGTGTTAAAACGGATGGAAGGCTGGAATAAGCCACTTTATATTGCAATCGGAAATCATGATACGAATTATTTTAAGAATAATGTGGATAGACTTTCGGAAGAGGAACAGTACGAATACTATCTTCAACAAATAAATCATGAAGGTAATGGTTTATGGTATCGTGTCGATTATGCAGAACATAAGCTGTGTATGTTATTCTTACATTCCTTTGATGCAACACAAAAGCTTAGATATGGATTCCCACTGGAAGAGGTTGAGTGGGTTAAGCAGCAATTAGAACAATTGCCGGAAGAATATCAGGTTATTATATTCAGTCATGATGCACCGTTAGCGAGATTAGATTATTGGGCTCAGGAGATTCGAAATGGTGAGTTACTAACATCTATCCTGGAAGAGTGGCATAAAGCTCATGAGAATAGAATTATGACATTTATACATGGTCACACACATGCGGATTATATCTATCAAGAAAGAGCATTCCCTATTATTTCTATCGGCTGTTCTAAGTGTGAATACTTTGCCGATAAAAAGCCGGAAGGAGCAACGACGTATCATAGATTGATGGGGACTGTGTTACAGGAATTGTGGGATACCATGATTGTAAAACCGGGGGAAAGAAAGATAGAGTTGGTTAGATTTGGTTCTGGCATGGATCGGTGTATTGATTTAAAGAAAGCGAAGGAGACATCATATATGCAGATATGGGCGCATAGGGGAGCATCTGGATATGCACCAGAGAATACTTTGGAGGCGTTTGCATTAGCTCATGAGATGGGGGCAGACGGTATTGAGTTGGATGTACAGTTTACGAAGGATAGACAGTTAGTTGTTATACATGATGAAACGATAGACAGAACAAGCGATGGAACAGGCTATGTCGTGAATCATACCTTGGAAGAATTGAAAGCGTTATTATTTAACAAGCTTCATCCAGAATATACACAGGCAACCATACCTACTCTGAGAGAAGTATTGGAGTTGGTTAAACCGACTAAAATGATTATTAATATAGAATTAAAAACAGGTGTGAACTTCTACGAGGGTATTGAAGAGCAGGTGCTTAAGCTGGTAGAAGAAATGGAGATGCAGGATAGAATCATATACTCTTCCTTCAATCACTATTCGATTATGCGCATAAAACAGTTGTGTCCAACAGCGAAGGTGGGATTTCTCTATTGTGACGGAATCTATCAGCCAGCAGAGTATGCAGAGCGTTATTGTATAGATGCGTTACATCCTTCACTCAATAATACGCAGTATCCGCAATTGATTGAACAGTGTCAGGATAAAGGGATAAAGCTTCATGTATGGACTGTGAATGATAAGAATAGTATGATGAAGCTGTGTGATGCAGGAGTAGATGCCGTGATAACAAATTTTCCAGATATGGCATATGAAGTGGTTCATGGTAAGAAGATAGAGGCACTGTCCTTAAAGCAGATAAGAGAACAACAAGAGAAAAAGAACGAGAATAAAGAGGCCAAACAACGAAATAAAAATTTGATTTTGCATGGACTTGGAGTTAGCTATAGCAAGGTGAGAAAAGTGTTTGTAAAGATTGACCAGATAGTGCAGAAAGCAGCAGGAAAATAAAGTGTCTGGTATTGGAAAAGAGGATAAATGTGATAGAACTTGATCAGGAAACGTTGAGAAAATTACAATTAACAGAACTTGAATTATTAAAAGAAGCAGACCGAATCTGCAAAAAGTGTAATATTCACTACAATATAATCGCAGGAACCTTATTAGGAGCCGTTCGCCATGGAGGATTTATTCCCTGGGATGATGATGCGGATATTGCGTTGTTAAGACCAGAGTATGAGAAGTTTCGTAAGGCGTGTGAAACAGAATTAGATACCAGCAGATTTTATTTTCAGGATCATCGAAATACACCAGGGTACAGATGGGGATATGGAAAGTTACGAATGAAGGATACTTTATTCCTTAGAGAACATCAGGAGCATATGCCGTATGAGCAGGGGGTATTTATTGATGTATTTCCATTGGACAGTGTACCAAATAACTACTTCTTAAGAAGTATAAAGAACTTTGAATGCTTTTGTGTTAGAAAGCTTTTGTGGTCAAAGGTAGGCAAGGTAGCGGATAAAAAGTGGTATATGAGAAAGTGGTATTCACTTTTGGATAAAATTCCAGAGAAAACAATCTTTCATCATTACCACAAGATGATTAAGAAAGCATATCATCAGAAGACACGAATGGTAAGAATATTAATGTTCCCGACACCGAATGAAGAATATGGTTATTATAGAAATTGGTATGAGACAAGCCAGGATACGGTATTTGAGGGTGTGACGTTCCAAGGGATTAAGGATTATGATAGTTATCTAAGCTTTAAGTTTGGAGATTACATGGAACTTCCGCCGGCGGATAAGAGAAAAGTACATCCGGTGAGTGATATAAGATGTAGATAGTGTTTTAGTAATTGTGGATGAAATATAATAATTCACTATTTGATATATGTGATTATTGGGAGATATAATTATGAATAAAATAGTTATTGGAACATCAGTTTCACCTAGAAATGTTGAAAAGCAAATTTATGCAATAAATTCGTGGTTAAAGAATGGTTTTAGAGTAGTTTCTTGCAATACCAAGGAAGAAATTGACATGCTAAAACCCTTGTTTAATCAGGTTAATATAGAATTTGTAGAAGTTATACGTGATGCAAAGGAAATCGCGGAGAAATCATTACCATATATACATGATATACTTTCAGTAATTGCTGAGAAGACAGAACAAATATGCGGATTTAGTAATTCAGATATTGTAATGCCTTGTATAGATGAGGAATTATATCAATATATATGTGATGAAACAGAAAATAGTTTGTTATATACGCATCGATATGAAATTAATGATTATAAAGATATAGAAAATATGAATTGGAAAATTCATATTGATGGAATTGATATGTTTTTTGTAGACAAAAAAATTGCAAAAGATTTTTTTGATGACCAATTTTTTGTTCAGTCAGTATGGGATTTGTGTTTGTTGACTAAGTGTAAAATTAAAGGAGTTACGATTAAAGAGTTGATTAATCCAATTGCATTTCATATTTCTCATCCTGTTTATTGGAATCAGAAAGTATATGATGTTCCGTTAAGAAATTTTTGGATGAAATATTTTCCACAGAGTAAAAATATATATGAGGAAGCATTAGCGTTTTATTATGAGGCAATATCAAATCAAAGTATTAAAAAGTGTTATATATCAGAAGAAAAAGAGAAATGTTTATTCATAGTAGAAGATTTTGAAACATGCAAAAGAGAAATTGAGAGTATAAAAAAACAAAATTATTCTTATGTGACAATTGCGGAAACGGATGAAATGAAGAATGATTATGATATTGTAATTTATATGAAGAAGAATGTTGAACTTGATGCAGTTTTTTGTAGAAGTGTTATTTATCTTATGAGGACATATGGTTGTAGCAGATTACATATGGGAAGATTTTTCATTTCTGAAATAGATGATAAACAAAGATATAATGAAATAAATAGAAATATGTGTTTATTAGAGGAGATAAACCAAGATTGTAATCTTAATATTTTAGTTGAAAATAATCGGAATATTGATAAAGAAAAGAAATTATTGATTCCTATTTTAGATGAAAGGATTGATTTATTAAATAGACAAATTGTAAAGCGTTTCAAAATTTCAGGGAATATATATATGATGCCAAGAGGAATTAGAGCAATTGAAAGATATATTGTGTATAAAGAAAAAATGGGATCAGATAGGATAAGAGGTTTTATCGATAATGATCCTAAAAAGAAAGGAGAAATAAAGGAAGGCCTAAAAACAAGTTCGTTGCAACAAGTGTGTGATAATGAGAAAGAGTTTTCAGTAATTATTGCAAGTAAGTATTATAGCAAAGAGATTGAAGAACAGCTGAGTGACTTGAAGAATGTAGAAAGAATATATAATAGCAATTTGATATTATGGATAGATGATGAACAGAATTGTTTTTATTTTGATTATAAAGGATATAAACAGAGATGTTTGTTATTATAAAAAATTAGTTTTGTGGGGCATTAAAGATGAGTAATTTGAAAAGTAATAATGTACAAGATATATTAAAATACATGCGTGTGGTTTGCAAAGAAAAAAATGTCTATATTTGGGGAGCTGGAACGTATGGACATGTATTAGGAAGATTTTTTAATAAATATGAAATTAATTGGAAAGGATATATAGATAATGATAAGAAGAAACAACATACGGCGATGTGTGATAAAATTATATATCCATTTGAAGAAATAGAGAAAAAGAATATTTTTGTGGTTATTTCATTATCATGTTTACCGCATAAAAATGCAATAAAAGAAATAAAGCAAAAAATATTGCTTAGTGGTATTGAAAAAGAATGCATTTTGATTTTGGGAGATAAAGTTAGTGTTGTAGACGATATGGTTTTTGATATCAATGATGGAGTGGAGTCGATAAAAAGGAATCATATATTAAAGGATATTTATAAAGGGAAACGTTGCTTTGTTATAGGAAATGGTCCAAGCTTGAATATTGCAGATCTAGAAAAGATGATGGAAGATGTGACGATGGCTTGTAATGGGATTTGTGAATTGTTTGATGTTACTAAGTGGCGGCCAACTTGTTTTTTTTGCGAAGATAACATATTCATTAATGAACATATTAAAACAAGAGAAGAACTGGAAGTGTTATTGAAGGATTGTAAGTATGCGTTTACAACAATAAGAAGTGATCTAAAAGAGAAGTATGGATTTGAATATGATAATTTATTTTATTTAAATCCAAAGAGAAGTATTATGGAGGTAGAGTTTTCGGATAATATTTGTGAATGTATTTATAGTGCAGGAACTACTTTGTACTCTATGTTGCAAGTTGCTGTATACATGGGAATAAAAGAAATATATTTTATAGGTGTCGACTTCTCGTTTAGAAAAGTTGTTCATGAAGATGGAACAGTAGAAGAAGATAAGTGTATTAATAATCATATGGAATTAATGAATCAGGTCAATCAAGGATTATATGCAGTTGATTTGATTACAAAAGGATATTTATGTGTTCAAAAATATGCAAAAGAGCATGACATAAAAATATATAATGCAACTCGTGGTGGTAAATTAGAAGTATTTGAGCGTGTAGATTTTGACAGTTTATTTTAATGACAAGAAAAAAGAGGTATGATATGGAATATTTAAAACCAATGGTAATTGCAGAAATTGGCTGTAATCATAAAGGAAATATGGAAATTGCAAAGAAGCTTATTAGAACAGCTGCAATCTATTGTGAAGCAGATGCTGTTAAGTTTCAAAAAAGATGTAATAAAGAATTGCTCACGCCAGAACAGTATAATGCACCACATCCTAATCCGGCAAATTCATACGGAAATACCTATGGAGAGCATAGAGAATTTTTAGAGTTTACGGTAGACCAGCATAGAGAACTAAAAGAATATTGTGAAGAAATGAATATCATTTATAGTACTTCAGTGTGGGATCTTACATCAGCAAAGGAAATTGCAAGTTTGCATCCTGAATTTATAAAGATTCCATCAGCATGCAACAATCATTATGAGATGCTGGAATGGTTATGTGATAACTATGAGGGAGAGATACATATCTCATTTGGTATGACTACACATGAAGAACAAGAGCAAGTGGTTAGTCTCTTTGAGAAGAAGAAACGTAATCAAGACCTGGTTATCTATGTATGTACTTCTGGTTATCCAGTTCCTTTTGAGGATGTATGTTTATTAGAGATAAGAAGAATTTATGACTTGTATGAAAGCAGAGTTAAAAGAATAGGATTTTCAGGACATCATTTAGGAATTGCTATAGATATTGCGGCGTATACGTTAGGAGCATCTGTCATTGAACGTCATTATACCCTTGATAGAACTTGGAAAGGAACAGATCATGCAGCGTCTTTAGAGCCAGAAGGTGTTAGAAAGCTGAAACGAGATTTAATGGCAGCCTATGCTGCTCTACATTATAAAGATAAAGAAATTCTTGATATAGAGGAAGTTCAAAGAGAAAAGCTGAAATATAGAAAACATTAGAGGGAAAAAAGATGAATGTAGCGTTTATTCCGGTGCGTGGAGGAAGTAAATCAATACCGCTAAAAAATATAAAAGAGATTGCAGGAAAACCTTTAGTATATTGGACGGCAAAAGCTGCAAACGATTGTAAATACATTGATAAAGTATATATTGCAACAGATAGTGAGCTTATTAAAAATACAGTTGAAAGCTTTGGATTATCAAAAGTGAATGTTATAGGAAGAGGTGTTGATACTGCAACAGATACGGCATCCACAGAATCAGTAATGTTAGAATTTGCCCAGACGTATGACTTTGATAATATCGTGTTGGTACAAGCTACTTCTCCACTGTTGATGGAATCAGATATTGAAAGAGGTTTTGAGATACTGGAAGAAAAAGGAACAGATAGTGTATTATCGGTAGTGAGACAGAAAAGATTTCATTGGGCTATTAACGAACAGGGATATGCTTATTCTACCAATTATGACGTGTTTCATAGACCGAGGAGACAAGAATTTGATGGCTATTTGGTTGAAAATGGAGCGTTCTATATAACGAGTAAGGAAGCATTATTAGAATCTGGAAATAGGGTTTCAGGGAATATACGTGTTTGTGAAATGGACGAATCAACATACTATGAAATTGATGAGCCTAGTGATTGGGAGATTATAGAAAAGCAATTGGAAAATAGAACGAGAAAATCTGATTTCAAAATTCCTGAAATTAAAATGTTTTTAACAGATTGTGATGGATGCCTTACAGATGGCGGAATGTATTATTCTGAAAATGGTGATGAATTGAAGAAGTTTAATACAAAGGATGGAATGGGATTTAAGCTATTGCGTGAAAAGGGTATTATTACTGGAATTATTACTGGGGAAGATAGGAACTTGAATACCAAGCGAGCCGAGAAATTGAAAATTGATGAATTGCATCAAGGAGTTCAAGATAAAGTAGCAATAATAAAATATTTGTGTAAAAAGTATCATATAGAACCTCAAAATGTAGCGTATGTGGGTGATGATATAAACGATTTGGAAGCTATTGAGTATGTAGGATTAGGGTGTACAGTGAGTGATGCTAATATTAAGGTAAAAGAATGTGCGGATTATATAGCTAAGCTTGGTGGTGGAAAAGGTGCTGTGAGAGAGATTATTGAAGAAATAATATTCAGTATGGATTTATTCTTGAAGGAAAAGTGATTAAATGATTAAGACAAATATTTCAGTGGTGTTTACGCCAGATGAGAATTTTATTGTGCAGACTAGTATTGCTATTTTATCAATGCTTATGAGTAAAAAGAAAGAGACAAATTACACATTCCATATTGTTGTCTCACAAAATTTTAGAAAAGAAAGCTTTGAATATTTAGAAAGAATTAAATCTTTGCAAAGTGATTTTAGTTATGAAATACATTATATTAATTCGGGTGTATTAGATAATCAAAAAATCACAACTAGACACTTAGCTTCTAGTGCTTATTATAGATTAGTTTTAGCAGATGTAATTAAAGATGATAAATGCATGTATCATGATGGGGATATATTAGTATTTGATGACTTGTCAGAAATGTTTGATATAGAAATTGAAAATTATTATGTTGCTGGTGTAAAAGCAATTATGAAACATCAAGATACGAAGGAGAATAGAGAAGTAATTAGTAAATGGAAATTTTTATCTTTTGATAATTATATTTTTTCCGGAGATTTAATTTTTAATTTGAAAAAAATACGTGAAGACAATCTTATGCATCAATTTCTTGAACATATGCATAAGGGATATCCTAGTGAGGATCAAGATGTAATAAATATGTGTTGCTATGGTAAAATCAAATTTTTACCATTAAGATATTGTATGTTGAATAGGTGGATTAATGGAACACCTTTTGAACATTTAGATAATATTATTTATTCAGATGAAGAAATGAACGATGCAAAGAATAATCCTGCAATTATTCATTTTGCAGGTGCTGATACAAAACCATGGACCAATGTGAGAGCTGTGTATGCAGATAAATGGTGGGAATTAGCAAAAAAAATTTTAACACAAGAAGAATATATAAAGTGGAGAACAAAAGCTGAGAAAATAACAAGAGAGAGAGATTGGGACTTTTTTGTTAAAAAATTAAATAATAAAAAGGGCATTATTATATTTGGTTTTAGTGATATTACACGTGAACTATGTGATAAACTGATTGATAGTAATTACAAAGTAGTTTGTTTTGTTGATAATGATAAAAGTAAGCAAGGGAAATGCTATGCTGATAAAGAGGTTTTAGACATAAAAAAAGCGTTACGACAATATGGAGCTGCAAGTATTGTTATAGCGAGTCAAAATTATAGAAAAGCAATTAGGGAACAATTGATTAATTGTGGTGTAGATTCTTTAAATATTTTAGACTATTTTTTTAAAAGTTATATAT